>CAYHAJ010000227.1:0-9118 GCA_964354535.1 uncultured Pirellulales bacterium | reverse complement strand
GGTGGTCCATCAGGGCCAGGGCTTGGCGTTCCGCCTCGAAGCGGGCGATGACCTGGCGGGTGTCCATGCCCAGCTTGATGATCTTGAGGGCCACTTTGCGACGGATGGGCTCGGTCTGCTCGGCCATGTAGACCACTGCCATGCCGCCTTCGCCGATCTTCTCCAGGAGCTTGTAGCGGCCGATCACGGTGCCGGGGCCTTCGCTGACGGGCGGCTCGCCTGCAGACGGTTGGTCCTCCAGGAGACCCTGCAGGAAGGCACCCGCCTGACGATGGGCCGCGACCAGCGACTCGATCTCCGACCGCAACCGGCCATCCGAACCACAGACCTCATCCAGGAAGGTCTTCAGGTCGTCTGAAGTCACCTTCGAGATCGCGTCGGAGAAAATCGCCTTCAAATCCCGTGCTGGCTCGGTCATAGTAAGCTCTCAAACAGGTGTTCCCTCTACAGTGCGACGTACACGGCATGAACCTGAAAAAGAAAATGGAATTCTCGCGATAATATCTTGTCTTTTCGACAAGCTTTCTGATGGGACATGCCGTAAGTCTCCAGACGTAAATGAGTTAGAAAATCCACAGATTACTCAGATTTTCGCAGATTCAGGAAGGAGGAAAGAGGCCCGCCGTTGTCGATTCTCCTCCACTTGGTCTTTGGCCTTTCTTTGAAAATCTGTGGTAATCGGCGAGATCTGTGGATGACTCGTTTTGGTTGCAGCCGAAGGCCGCGCTGGGCTCTTGGCGCGAGACGCAGTCCTCTGGTCTTGAAGGACTTATGGTGCGGCACCGCGGTCCTCTTGAATGGCCCGGTGCAGCCAAGCTCGGGCATAGGCCAGATGATTCAAGATCGTGCGTTCGGAGACACCGCGAAGATCCGCAATCTGCGGTATGGTCATCCCGGCGAAGTACCGCAGTTTCAGCAGCTCGGCGGCTTCGGCATCTGACTCGGCCAGTTTCGAGAGGGCCTCGTCCAGGGTGAGAAGATCATCGGGACAGGCCTCGAAGGGGGCTTCCAGCCCCGTCAGGGCCAGGGCTCCCTGGCCGCCGCCGTGCTTGAGCCTGCCTTTGCGGCGGGCGCTCTCCACCAGAATCCGCCGCATCGCTTCCGCCGCCGCCGCAAAAAAGTGGCCGCGGCTGTTCCAGCTCTGCGGCGCGTCACCCACCAGCCGGAGATAGGCCTCATGCACCAGGGCCGTGGCTTGCAGGGTTTGGCCGGGGCGTTCGTGCGCGAGCTTCTGGGCAGCGAGGACTCGCAGTTCCTCGTAGACCAGCGGCAAGAGTTCGTCCGTGGCTTTCGCGTCTCCCCGTTCGATGGCATTCAAGATGCGTGTGACATCACTCATGGCCGCTGCCCACACTCGTGCCTTGCCGACAGGGCTATTCTGCCAGAGAGTAAGCGACCCTTCAAGCACAAGGTGGATGGCTTCGACCTCGTGGATCGAGCGGGTGGAGAGATCGAAGACACAAGGGAACATCAGGGGCGGACACGCCGGGCGGACGTGGACCTCTTTCGCCCCGCAACCCCAGAGCTTGGCAATGGCAAGGTTCTTCAGTTGCGTTCGGCGGACCCGAAGCTAACCCTTGGGGTCTACGCCAAACGCCGGGACCCCGGCATGATGGCCCTGGCCGAACGGATCGGCGAGGCTCTCCCGGCGGTGGAAAGTGCTACAGAAGTGCATTTCGAGTCTGGCGTCGCCAGCCGGGATGCGCATAAGTCCTTGCCGGAGCCAACTTTGCCGCCGGCAGAAGACGGGAAGGGCCTGTGTGGAAGCGACGCAGGCCCTGGCATCTTCTGCGTTGGCCGGAGACGAAGAGTCTTTCGCCCGCGCACAAGGGGCGGCAAATTCATCTGCCCCATCGGCTAAGACCCTACCCTTCTCAAGGATCCTCGTCGGTTGCACGCCCGAAGGCGGGAGCAGAAACGGAGGGTTTCGAGCGGTTTGTGTTTCCCTTCTGGATCCATCGCTCTGATCATTATTTCTACCGTGCGGCCGGAAACAGGGTACAATCAGGCCCGGACAGCCCACGGCGGTCATGGGCAGGCCGTCCCAGGGAACACGCCGGTTCCTGGGTCTTTCCCGCTGCGGAAGGGTCCACGACATGGCATCCGAACTGACACGAAGAAGCTTGCTGGGCAAGGCGGCCCCGGGTAGCGCGGGCGCGGCAGCCATGCCGACCGCCCGGTCCTACGGCCGGGTGATTGACGCCATCATGGCCACACGCGCCTATCGCGAGGGCCGAAGACTGTACTGGGACCGGCGTAAAGAGGAAATTGTCGATCAGCCCGCGGTCTGATCGCGGAGAAAGGAAGGGAGGTTCACATGACCAGCACCAGATACTCCATCGATCGACGCCAATTCCTGGGGGGTGGCGCAAAGTTGTCCGTGGCCGCTTCCGCGTTGGGAGTGCTCCAGGGCGTCCCGTCGGTCCATGCCGCCCAGGACGCCAGCCGTCCCGGCAAGGCTCCCTCATTCATCCTGGATTCCCATGTCCATTGCGGCGGCACTGAGGCTTGGGTGCAGGAGATGGTGCGGAGCTATCGCCCGCGCCGCGCCATGGCCTGCATCCTGACCTGGAGCAAGGACCTGAACCTGATGAAGAAGGCCATCGCGGAGCATCCGGACGTGTTCATCGGGTACGGGCGGGTCGATTTGGACAACGTCAACGCCATCCGGGAAGTCGAGACGTTCCAGAAGAATGGTTTCGTAGGCATGAAGTTCCACAGTCCGCAAAAGGACTATGACGACCCGGGCTATTTCCAGGTCTACCGGCTGTGCGAGGAATATCGCCTGCACATGCTCTTTCACACCGGCGTCTCCAGTCACAGCATCTCGAACGCACCGCAGTGGGGATCCTCCGCACGCATGCGGCCGATGTGCCTCGACACGATCTGCCGGCAGTTCCCCAAGGTCACGGTCCAGGGGGCCCACTTGGGCAATCCCTGGTACGACGAAGCCGCCGAGGCCGCGCGGTGGAATCCCACGCTGTTCTTCGATGTCACCGGCTCGACGCTGCTCAAGTTCATCAAGACCGGCCGGCTGGAGCGGATGAAGGAGATCCTGTGGTGGGCGAGCGACGAAGCGCAGGACAATCCCCACACGCTCAAGGGCGGTCCGGGGGCCTGGGAGCACATCGTGTTCGGCACCGACGAGGGCCCCGCCGGGCTGGCGCCGAACCTCGAACGATTCCAGAAGATGCTGGACGCCAACCAAGTCCCCGACGAGGTGCGGGCCAGAATGTGGGGCCTGACCATGGCCAAGATCCTGGGGATTGATCCGAACCAGCGTTGAGACGGAGTCGAGTCGTGACCGAGATGGATCGGGATTTGCTCCGCCAACCCCGGACACTTCCCTCGCTGAGGTGGTGGATCGGAGGACTCCTGTTCCTGTCCACCGTGGTCAATTACGTCGACCGCCAGACGCTCTCCGTGCTGGCCCCCTTTCTGAAGCGGGACTATCAGTGGAGCAACGCCGATTTTGCGTGGATCGTCATTTCCTTCCGCGTGGCCTATGCCGTTGGACAGACCCTGTCCGGCCGGTTCCTGGACCGCGTCGGTACCCGCCGGGGGCTCACGATCACCGTCATCTGGTACTCCATCGCGGCCCTGCTGACGTCCCTGGCGAACGGATTCTGGAGCTTCTGCACGTTTCGGTTTCTGCTGGGCGCGGGCGAGTCCGCCAACTGGCCGGGCGCGACCAAGGCCGTGGCGGAATGGTTCCCCAAACGCGAGCGCGGCTGGGCCGTCGCCCTGTTTGACAGCGGCTCCTCGGTCGGCGGCGCTGTCGCGCCGTTTTTGGTCCTGGGCCTCTATCAAGTCTTTGGCGGGTGGCGGCTCGCCTTCGTCTGCACCGGCACCCTGGGGTTCCTCTGGCTGATCGCCTGGCGCCTGCTCTACCATCCGCCGGAGAACCATCCGCGCCTCCGCGCTTCCGAACGGCAGATGATCCTGAGCGACAAGGCGGACGCGGCCCGCTCCTCCCTGCAAGCCCCGGCGGTTTCCTGGGCGCAACTGCTGCGCCTGCCCCAGACCTGGGGCGTCATCGCCGGCCGGTCGCTCACGGATCCCGTCTGGTACTTTGTCACGGATTGGTTCGCCATCTACTTAGTCGCGCGGGGCATCCAGTTGGAGCAGGGTCTCCTGGTCTTCTGGATTCCCTTCCTCGCCGCCGATCTGGGCAATTTCTTCGGCGGCGGCGTCTCCAGTTGGCTGATCCGCCGCGGCTGGCCCGTCGGCAAGGCCCGCAAAGCCGTCGTGGTCTTTGGCGGGCTCGGCATGAGCCTGCTGGCCTGCACGGTCTTCACGGCCCACCCGCTGGCCCTGGCGGTCCTGTTCGGCTTCTCCACGTTTGCCTATGCCTCGTTTTCCACCATGGTCCTGGTTCTACCCTCGGACCTGTTCCCCAGCCGCTCCGTGGCCACGGTCAGCGGGATGGCCGGCACGGGCGCCGGCCTGGGAACCATTGTGTCAACGTTCCTCATCGGCTATGTCTCCGACCATTACTCCTTCGAGCCCATCCTGATCGGCGCCAGCCTCATCCCTCTGATCGCCATGGTCCTGGTTCACGTGCTGATCCGCAACTCCAAGGCCTGTGACCACGGCCTGGTTCAACCGATCTGAAGCGGACTCTTGCAGAATCTGCCGGCGCCGCCCTCAGGGCAGTCTCATCAGGAGAGATTTCATGGCCTTGGTCATGGCCTCCTGGTAGTTGGCAGTCCGGCGCACGTGAAAGAGGTAGCGACCGCGTGGGGCTTCCTCATGATCCCACCGGGTCACTCCTTCGTCCGAACAAGAGAGTCGAATCGGGTCAAACGAGAACACGCCGGAATCCCCGGCCTGATCACGTTCGACGATGCTCCCGTCGGCAACGACGGTCTTACCCGCCGCATGCAGAAAACCGCCGGTGCACCACATATGCCGGTCTTGCCCGCCCAGCGTTTCCAGCAGTGGCTCTTCCCGGGGCCCTGTGAGATACGTCAGCCAGCGGTGGTCCTGCTTCTGTCCCAGCACATAGGCGAAAAAGTTCTGCATCCGCTCCGACAGGTGCGGCAGGATCTCGCGCTGGCGAAACAGGTAGTGGGTGCCGTACTCCATGACCACGCGGCCGGACTTCATCTCCTCAAAACAAGGCATCCAGTAAATCGGACAGGGCAGGTCGAAGAGCGCCGCGTAGCTGAGAGGCGCGAGGCTCACGTTATATTCAAGCTGGGCGGCCTTCGCTTCGTCCGGCGAACCCGTGCCGGCGTTGAGATAGATCCCGGCGCACTTATCGGCAAAGAGCTGCGGGGCTTTCTTTCCTGCGATGGCAATGTCCCGGCACGAGCCCGTAATCTGGATGATCACCGGCTTCGGAGAGCTACGCAGGATGTCCAGCACCATATCGATGCCAACATGCTCGCTCGCATCCGCCTCCGGCTGGCTGTCGTGGCGCGAGCGCATGGGACGGGGTGCGCCGACGGAGACCGGCACGTGCAAGCCGGTGACGTAGTTCATCTGTGCCACGGCCATGACATCGGGATTGTGACTATCCTTCTGCGGGGGAGCAAAGTCGATCAGGACCCCTTGCAGATCGATCTGGCCGGTGTAAGCCAGGGCGAAGACACAGGCCAAATCCCAATGATCGTCCGGGTCACAGTGCGGGCGGAACAGGTCCGTCGCATGGATCACCGCCGGGGGCGTTCTCTTTGGGCCGCTCCTCGCTCCCCACAACACCTGCTGTGACGCACCGACGCCCAGCGTCGCCCCACAGCCAACGGCACCGAGAAGACGGCGTCGACTTATTTTCTCCTTCACGTCTGACTCCCTCAGAGAGGATTATGGAGACGACCTTCGAACCGCGCCGGCCTGGAACGCGGCATTTGCTCTTGTCCAAGCCCTGCCCTCCCATTGTAACCGTTCTTCCGCACTTGAGCACCAAGTCTTCGATGGAAGACACGCGGGCGGTCGCGCCTTGAACCCGCCTCATCACCATGCTATCATCTCTGCCAGCATATTGTGACATCCGTCGCGGCACTGTTATTGGCCGCGTGTGCTACACGATTACTGGATCCGGAAGGAACAGTTGTATGAGACTGACCGCCTGGGTATTCGTCGCTTTGCTTTGGCCGTTCCTGCTTGCCGCTGTTCCTGCGGAGAAGATCGACCCGCTCAAGGGCGCCGCAGACCCCTGCACGGGGGACATGTGGTACGACGGCGGGCTCCTTCTGTTGGAAGGCAAGGGTTGGGAGAACACCGAATCGTACTACGACCGGCTGCCCGCCGCGGCCAAAGACAAGGTCCGGGCTCCGGTCTGGGATCTCAGCCATCACAGTGCGGGGATGTGCCTGCGCTTCCTGACGGAGGCCACGTCCATCAAGGTACGCTGGACCGTCCGCCAGAAGAACCTGGCCATGCCTCACATGCCGGCCACCGGCGTGAGCGGGATCGACCTGTACCACAGGACGGACAACGGCCGCTGGACGTTTGTGCAAAACGGGCGACCGACGGCCGTGTCGAACGAGGCCTCCTTCCGCGTGACGCCCGGCGGGGAGTGTCTGTTATACCTGCCGTTGTACAATGGCGTGGAGTCGATCCAGGTCGGCGTTCCCAAGGACAAGACCCTGTCGAAACCCACCGAGCCTCGCGGCCGGCCGAACAAGCCGATCGTGTTCTACGGCACCTCCATCACCCAGGGCGGATGTGCCTCCCGCCCGGGCATGGCCTTCACCGCCATCGTCCGAAGACAGCTTGACGTGCCGGTGATCAACCTTGGCTTCTCCGGCAACGGCAGGATGGAAGCGGAGATGGCCGATCTCCTGGCCGAGCTGGACCCTGCGGTGTACGTCCTCGACTGCCTCTGGAACATGCGTCCCGCCGAGGTATCGGAGCGGGTGGGACCCTTTGTCAAGAAACTCCGTACGGCCCGGCCCGACACGCCGATCCTGCTAGCGGAAGACTGTAGCGTCAGCAACACGACGCCGACCGAGAAGGGCACGATCTGCCGCCGGATTTATGAAGACCTGCAGGCCGAGGGAATCACGAACCTGCATTTCCTGTCCAATCGCGACATGCTGGGAACCGATGGCGAGGGTACCGTCGACGGCTGCCACCCCAATGACACAGGAATGATGCGCCAGGCAACGGTATTCACCCAGTCTCTCGCAACCATATTGGGGATACCGGCTCACTGAAATCTCCTCCAGTTGGGAGTCCCGCCTTCAGGCGGTCTGGAGCCGCGTCAGCGCGGTAGTCCGAACAACTCCTCCGCCCGGAACCGAGGAATTCCGGGGAGAGGAATTCCGGGGACGCCATACTTATTTCGCTATGGGAATTCCCCGTCAACTGCGGGCGGAGAAGGCGCGGTGAAACACGACGACGCCTCTGGGCGTCTGGTCCCCGAACGGTAAGGCCAGGAAGTACTCCTGCGGGGGGAATTTCGGGGACACCATACTTATCTCGCCGGCGAATTGAATATGCCGTCCGCGCAGTCACGCAAGACCAGCGGCGTTGGTGGATGCGTCAACCGTGGGCGGAGAAGGCACTGTGAAAGACGACGACGCCCCGGGGCGTCTGGTCGTCGAACGGCAAGGCCAGGAAGTACTGGGGAGGGACTCCCTCCAGAGTCAGAGCCGGGAGGCTGCGAAAGCCGAACCGCTGGTAGTAGGCAGGCTCGCCCACGAGAACGCACCCTTGGGCCCCCCGCGCCTTGAGTAGAGACAGTCCCTCGCGGATAAGGGCCGTGCCGATGCCCTGCCGCTGGTGTTGGGGCAAGACGGAGACGGGACCGAGGCCGTACCAATGCGGGTTGCCGTCGGAGATGGTGACAGGCGAGAATGCCACGTGGCCTACTACATTCCCATCGATCTCGGCCACTAAGGACACGGTAAGCGCCCCGGCGACTCGTAATGCGTTGATGATGAATTGTTCTGTGTGCTGGCTGATAGCAAGTGTCGCGAACGCCGTTTTGGTGATCTCGGCGATCGCCTGAATATCGGATTCGATCTCGTTGCGGATAATCATGTGCGACTCCAATTTCTATCGATTCTCGGCGGCGCCGGGAGTCCACCGGATGGCGTTCAGGATCATCTGGGAGATGCCATTCTTCTGATAGTCAGAGGCGGTATGTCCCGGCATGAAGTAGATGATGATGCCCTTGCCCTGCTCCTTGATCCAGGCACCGCGATCCTGCATATAGGTGCGGTTTGCCTCCTTGTCGTGGTATACAAGGCCGCACAGCACGGCCTTCTCGCGGCCGTCCGTGAATTTGTGATTGATGAAGACCTCCGAGTCGTCCGCGAGGCGAATGCTCGCATAGGTCCCTTCCACACTGGGAGCATCGGACGGCGTGTACGCGGTCGTCTGGGTCCAATCCACCTGGAAGCTGGTGATGTAATGACGCGGGTTCAGATTCACCAAGGACCAGCCGGACGCCTTGTAGGCGTAGCCCCCCGCGGCCATCGGGCCCTGGTCCAGCCGCACGCCAAGAAAGCCAAAGTAGAACTTGTTGGCGGCTTTCACGCGACTGATAGAATGGTGCAGGCAGATCAGTCTTCCCCCCTTTTGCGTATAGTCGATGATCGCCTTCTCGGTTGTGTCCTGGAGGTCCCTATGAATGAAGACCAGGACCGCTCGATAGGCCGACAAGTCCCGGGGCAACGACGCCTGATCGCGGATCGTCACAGACAGGCGACCCTTCTCCTGCAAGAAGCTCGCCAGCACCTTCATCTGGGGTAGTTCATCCTGGATGACAAGGACCTCGGCTGGCTTCGGAGCCGACGCCCCCAGGGTCAGCACGATACCCACCACCGCCGACAGCAGAACCAGCCCTCGAGGCTTGCACATCCGTCCGATCATGGCACACCACCTACCCAATAAAGACTCCCATCTGAAAAAGAACAGCTTACCGGTAATCGCGGCAGGAGACAACCGGCGTCTTTCACCGCCGCTCTTCTCAGGCAGCAAGGACACCAGAGGCAAGAGACCGGGACGAGGAGGGCATGGGAGATGGCCTGAGAGGCTGTGAAAAAATCTCAGATTGTGCTCTATTTTGACGTTTGGGCACTGGATGAATTTCGGGAGGGCGCTATAACGGAAGTCATGGATACGCAAGAGCCAATTCCGCCCTCGTCACCGCAGGAGAAAGATC
>CAYHAJ010000226.1:0-9537 GCA_964354535.1 uncultured Pirellulales bacterium | reverse complement strand
TGCACGCTATTTCCACGTTTCCTTGCCGCTACTTAAAGATGTGCTGGGCGAAAAGATACAGATTGTTGGCCCATTCGGTGCCGTCGTGGGCATTGCCATCGACGTGCCAGACATGCGGCACGTTGTTTTCCTTGAGGTACTTGTGGACACCCTGGCTGATGCGGATCAGGCCGTCTTTGTTGCCGCAAGCCAGCCACAACAACTTCAGCTTCTCCCGGGCGGCCGCCGGGTCAGGCACGAGTTCGGCGGGAGGTTTGGTATTGGGGGCCGACGAGAACCCGCCGACCCAGGCAAACGTGTCCAGGTTCGCCAGGCCGATGTTCAGGGACTGGCCGCCACCCATCGAGAGTCCCGCCAGAGCCCGATGTTCGCGGTCGGTATATACGGAATAGTGCGACTCGATGTAGGGGATGATGTCTTTGATCAAGTCGTTCTCGAAAGGCGCTCCCCAGCCGCCGAAGTCGCCACGGCCGCCGGCCCCACCACGAGCGCCGCCGCCCATACCCGCTCCGCGGCCGCCCCCTTCGGCGTTGGTCGTTACACTGGCATTGCCGTTGGGGAAGACCACGATCATCGGCTGAATCTTGCCGTCAGCCAGCAGGTTGTCGAGGACATTATCCGCGCGGCAGGCGCGCTGCCATTCGCGGTCGTTGCCACCGATGCCGTGCAGCAGATACAGCACCGGGTACTTACGGTCGGTCGAATAGCCGACCGGGGTGTAGACGACCATCTGGCGACGGGTTCCGAGCGTCTTGGAGTCATACGGAACGGTCATCATCTCGCCGTGAGGGACATTGTCACGCCTGGCATTGAACCCGGCGGGCGGATCGGCGAAGGCGGGCTTATCGTCCGGACCCAGCTCGATCGGTCCGCCGAAACCGCCTCGTCCACTGCCTCTACGAGCCCCCGGCGCCGCCGCAGGCGCAGCGGGCTTGGAAGAGCCTTCCGCAAAGAGCAGCGGAGCGAATTCGCGCAGGCTGCGCCGCCAGGATAGCCACTCGTGCGCGGTATTCGGGGAGACATAGAAGACACTGTTGATGCCGGCTTGTTTCAACGCTTCCGCGCTGGCCTTGGGGTCGCCGCCGAAGCCGCCGCGGCGGTTTTCGAGCTCGCGGCTGCCGTAGCTGACGAAGACCAGCTTGACCTTCTCCTTGAAACCGGGCGTACCGTTGACATCCGCCGGCGAGATGCTGCCGCCGCTGAAGAGGCCGATGTGGGAGAACTTGTCGAGGTTCTTCAGGGTGATCTGCCTGGTCTCCATGCCGCCCATGGAGAGGCCCGCCATGGCCCGATGGGGTTGATCGGAGAGCGTGCGGAAGTTGGTGTCGATGTAGGGGATCAACTCGTCGACGAGAACCGTCTGGAAGGGACCGATGTTGAAGGCCGCGAGACCCCCGCCCCCCGCGCGTCCACCCGGCGTGCCTGCCTTTGCCCCGCGTGCCTGACTCGACGCGCCGGCGGCCGGTGCGCCCGGCCCGCGTCCCGCGGGCGCCGCAGCGCCCCGGCCTCGTCCCCCGCCGAACGGGATCTCGTTGGTCATGCCGTAGGTCATCACGATGAGGAAGGGCTTCGTCTTGCCCGCGGCGAGCAAGTTGTCCATGATCAGGTTGGCGTGGCCCTGGGAGCCCCAGCCGGTTTCGTCCTCGCCCCAGCCGTGCTGCAGGTACAGCACCGGATAACGCTGGGTCTGGTCCTTGTCGTAGTCGGGCGGCGTGTAGACAAAGGCCCGGCGGGAGGTGTTGGTGCTCTGGGAGGGGAAGAGAATCTGCCGCAGTTGGCCGTGGGGAACGTCCTTGAGGGCGTAGAAGTCCTGGTCCTTCGCGGGGACTTCGATACCGCTTTCCCAACGAGTAGAACCGTAGAAGTTCAAGGTGCCGGGATCGTTGAATGTCCCCCCATCAATCGTGAGATGGTAGTAGTGGAAGCCTTCATCCAGTGGCCGCGACGTGCCGACCCAGGCGCCGTCTTCACCCTTGGTCAACTGGGTACCGCCGATGTTCACGCTAACGCTCTGGGCCTGGGGCGCGACGATGCGAAAGCGAGCGCGGCCTTCGGAGTTGACCTGGGGATACGGCCTGCCCGGCTGATTGAGGGTCGAGGGCTTCCAGTCGTTCGCGTCCGCCGGCTGACTCGCCTGCGCCAGACAGAGCGGACCTGAAAGAGCGAGCGACAACACGAGTGCGGTCAGGTTACGTTTCATACGTTCTCCTTTCGTATCTCATGATGCTCCTGCCTTTCCCATTAGACCGTTGGTACCTGGCTGATGCCGTCTGTATAACACCGCTCGAAAACGGTACGAGTGAGACGAAAAACGAGGTACCGGCAAGATTCTCCGTGCCGGTGGCGTGTCGCACGGGGGCCCTCCGGCAGACCTGACATCACGCAACGGCCGCTGCGCCGGGTTCAGCCACCATCGGAGAGCGATGTGGGAATCCTCCGCTTCACCGGGCAACACCTGTTTTTCTTAAATTTCTCTTGCGTTTGGCCGATCCAAGAATATACTATAAGCGTATAATAAATCAAGAGATCACGATGGGAGGCTATCCAAAAGGTTCCGTCCTGCGGCTATGCCTCTCTTTTTTTGAACTCCAGTTTTCCCCTCAGTTTGTTCAACCCCATGATGTCGGACGTGTAGTTGCGATACAGAGACGAGTAGCGCTTGTCGTCCGGGACGATCAGCTTGCCCAGCTTGCCTTTGGCCTTCAGGTATTTCACGAGACAGTGGAAATCCCCATCGCCGGAAACAATGACGGCTTGATCGTAGTTCTCGTACTCGATCATGGCGTGGAGGACCAACTCCGCATCCACGTTTCCCTTCAGGACGCCACGTACCATCAGGGTGGGTTTGAACACGAGAATGTAGCCTTCCCTTTGGAGCAGCTCATACAGGTCCGCATTTGTGGCAAGAAAACCAATGAAGTAGAAAGCCTTGCTCACACAGAACTTATCCGTCAGGTATCGGCGAAAAGCCCCGTAGTCGAGCATCCAACCCTGATTGCGGATGGAGAGATGGAGATTCTGACCATCGATGAAGGCATGCGTCTGACGACTCCCTGACATCGGCATCCTGGCTCCAACCATCCAATTCACCATGGGCAGCTTCAGGGTATCATCTCTTCAATGAGTCCGCCTGTCAAAGGAAACACCGCTGCTTCCAAAGCGTGACTTGACGTAGACCCTGCATGGGCTGAAGCCCGTCCTACCGGACCCGGGCATGAATGGCATGAAATCAAGCTGTCTCGAGACAAAGACCACACCATTTTCGAGGCAAGAAGGGCGTTTTGCCGGTCTCTTGCGCCTTATCTTCATGCCATTCGTACTTGACACCTTCAGTTCCGCCGTGACCGTCTTGACAACGGCTTGCTCATAGATGTGCCCAGGATTTGTCCCCAGAGTTTAGGCAGCCGGTCGTCGCCAGAATGCCCTCCAGGAGGGCAAGATCCCTCGGCTGCGTCACATCGGAGCAAAGCAAGTCGTACTCCGGGTCCGCCACCGTGGTGGTCATCGTGCGAATGTCTCCGCCGTCCCGGCTGATTGCCTCGATAATGTCCGTCAGGTAGTACTGTCCCTGGGCATTGGCGTTGGTGAGGTTCTGCAGATAGCGCATCAACGTGGTTGCCCGGATCACGTACAGGGGGCAGTTCCCCTCCTTCAGATCCAGCAGCACCTGCCGCGCCGAGGCTTCCTTCTCTACGGCAATATCCCTCTCTTCGATGATGCGCACGACCCGGCGGTTCTCATCCCGTAGCACCCGGCCCTTGCCCCGACTCCTGGGCGGCTCATACACGGCGGTCAAGAACGTCAGATCGGCCTCGCACCCGCGCGCCAGGTGTGTCTCCCACAGACGCCCGAACACGGAGGAGGGCGCCATCCGATCTCCCATCGTAATAATGACCAGCGGATTGCTCGCCGCGAGCGTGGGGACGCTAAACGCCCCAAACACTGCCAGCGCAGTACCGCCGGGCGGATCGTCCGATCGAACGTAGATGTTGTCCGCGCCCAAGGCGGCCGACACTTCTTCGGCACGGTAGCCGACCAGGCAGATCACCGGCGATGGGCTGAACCGCCGGAACGCATCGATGAAGTGACGCGCCAACGGCGTCCCGTGCACGGGCTGGATGCACTTGGGGTTCTGGCCGAACCGTGTGCCTTTGCCCCCGGCGAGGATCAAGAGGACCGGGGCATCCTTCCTGATGCCCCCGTAGGAGGCCAGACTATTTGCGTTGAGGATCTTCTCCTCGCTGAGTCTGGTGGCATCTCTGAGTTGACGAGCCACCGTCGATCGAGAGATCTTCCCCGATCCCATACACCTCACCTATACTCAGTACAAACGCAGAGTTCCCCAAGCCACCTGCCACGCCTCCGTTCTGGTGCGTCTCGCCATTGCACCATAGTCCCCGATGTCAGTGGCAATTCCGGGGACATCTTACTTATTTCGGTCTTGAATTGAGTATGGCGTGCCCAGAATTACAGAGTCAAAGAGCAAGCGCGGGCTTGAAAAAGTACCTGACACCGTCCCGTTCTCCTATTGTCCCCGTTATTCGGAATCCACGGAATCCTAACGGTCATGTCGGCACGTGAGGTGGACGCGTTCACTTCTCTTTGGTAGAGGAGAGCAGCCGCCGACTTTCCCACTCTACTATGTATGTGCCCTTGTCATCCGGTAGCATAGTTATAGCGAAGTCCATTTCTTCATCCTTTGCGAGTGCTCCTATCCGTCTTTCACTTGGAAACGCAACCGGTCCTTTCACTGTGGTGTATGCCTTCCCACATCGAGATAAGCTCTCCACTGCTTCAGCGGCTTGTTGTTCAGAAAACATGTATTCCTTCATCAGCGATGGTCTCATCCCATCTTCATCGAAGCGAAAAGTCTTGCGAGGAGGCATGATTGGGAAAAGTACTGATACCTTCTCCCCCACCGGGAGAAAAAGCACGCATTCTCTATTCCTTCCGCGGCTTATCTCCGGCTTCCTGCTGGTGGGGTCTATTTCAATGTAGGGTCCCGCCTCCAATACGCGGCTGGTCACCATGCCTGGTGGTCCGTCTACTGGGGGGCGCGCCTGGATAACGGCCCATCCTGTTCGGTAGAAGGAGACAAAAGGGTGGTATGTAACATTATCCCATGATCTGAGGCGGTCCTTCCACTCTTTCAGCCCGGGGATCTTGTCGAACGATTTCACGAGGTCTTCCACAGACATCTTCACCCATAACTGAGATTTGGCATTAGGGATGTTCGTGTTAAGCGGGGTCTTCCCAAGGAGCTTCTCTTCTCCATTGGGTTGCTCGCGAAGGATGACCTCAGCACCGGAAGGCACAGAGTCCACGTGGATTCGGAATTGCTTGGGCGTATCGTTCGTTTTTGCTTCGCTTACTTTATACTCGATCAATTCCATCGTATTTAGCACACTACCTGCTCGGTCAAACTGGATTCTTTTCAGGAGCCCTACGTTTTGGCCGTAATAAGAAATACTCATCCATCCCGGTGAGGAGGGTTTTCCTTCTTCAGCGTTCGCTGAGGCTTTCACAATTCTGGCGATAGATATGCAGTTCTTAAAAGTCCCTGCTGGCACCGATACTGTCTCCAGTTTCACAAACTCGCCGGTGATAGATTCAGCCGGAGTCTCGAGAGACCAAGTGCCTAATCTTCTTTCAGAACCGGGCCCACGATAGGATGGGAACAGAGGTTCCAATTCAATAGGGCGCTCACCTATCCCAGGCCCATATTTATGCACCTCAAACCAGACAGTTCCGTCTGTGGCCCAGTAGACTCGATCCCAACGCTCTGTTGGATAGAGAAGCCCTGTGGAATCACTCTTCACCTCAATGACCCAACCGGTCTTTAGACCGCGAGAAGTAGGAGGCATACGTGTGTTCTCTTGCGTCGAAATGGCAATATGCAGGAGGTGATCCTCTTTCGTGAGTTCATGACGACCGCGTTTTGCCCAAAGTCCACCATCCTCATCCGCATACTGCAAAGTCAACATATAGGATCCCTTGGGAACGTGCATATTGTATTTCCATTCCCTGCCTTCCTCTACCGGGAAGTATTCCGAAATCTCCTGTTTCTTCAGTCCTTCATCCTTCCTACATCCCAGCATACCCACCAGTGCAAGAAGCAATGAGATGATTGTGGGGAAATATACTATATTTTTCATTTCTCTGCGTCTCCCTGTTGTTCTGCCCATCGAAATACTAATACTTCGTGAGGGACGCCCCCGTCGTGGAGTTTTGCGAGGAGTTGGCGTCTGCGATCGATCTCTTCGCGCCTCAATTCCGGAATTCCGGGGACCGTACTTGGTTCTCCTTGTCTCGAAAAGATGTCATGCTCTGAAAGTAAAGAGGCGTGACCTACTCACGCCCCACATCAGGCACTGGCATGCCCTCCACGGAACACTTTCGGGCACGCCCAGTTTGGGCGCGCCTCGACGCGCCGTCCTGTGATGGAAATTGCCAGTTTCGATGTGGACAGCCGCCGAAGCTACGCGATTGTCTGCTGGTGGAAATCAGTTATCCGTTTCTCTCAACGCCTCCATCTCAAATGCCCCTTGCCGGTCCTGAAGCCAGAACCTCCCGACTCCCAAAAACCACGATGGTATTGTAAGCGAACGCGCTCAATATGTCAATCCGTACTACTGCGTGTTTTTTCATTTTTCTGTCCCGCCTCGCCTGCATCGTCCGCTTCATCATGTCATTGGTGAGAACTTGTCCGTGCGAAGGCGGGGACCCGGGCATGATCTTTCACTTCCTTGACATTTTTGATATCTCACGTCACTGTTTCTGCCGGTGATAAGATGAAAAGGAAGTTAGGAGTATGCCATGCAACGTTTTCAACCTCTTCGGGGATTCGTGAGTCTGGTCGCGCTGGCCGGCTGCGTTGCTACAGCCGCGATGCCCCGTGTCGCGGGCTTCCGGCCCGCGCCGGACGGTCTCGAAGGCGGGGACGCCTTCGGCACACGCGGGCAAGATGCCCGCGACACAACCACTGACGCGGCAAGACATTGGACCGCCGACAACGGCAACGGCACTTACTCCAACCCGTTGTTCTATGAGGAGTTCGAGGACCCCGACATTATCCGCGTCGGCGACACGTACTACCTCGCCGGCACCACCATGCACATGAACCCCGCCGTGCAGTTGATGCAATCCCAGGACCTGGTGAACTGGGAGCTCGCCGGGTATTGCATGGACAGGCTCGACCTCGGCCCGGCCTTCCGCCTGGAAGATGGCCGAGGCATCTACGGCCGGGGCATCTGGGCGCCCTGCATCCGCTATCACAAGGGCATGTTCTATATCTTCTCCAACGTCAACGGCGTGGGCCTCCAGGTCTTTCGCTCCCAGTCGATCAAAGGTCCTTGGGAGCGCAACCAACTGCCCGGAAGACATGACCTGTCGGTCCTCTTCGATGACAACGGCAAGATCTACCTCATCTCCGGCAACCGCAGCCCCTATCCCATCGAAGAACTCGCCCCGGACCTCAAGTCCTTCGTCCCCGGCGTCCGCCGCCAACTGGATGCCAGGATGGGCGAAGGCCACCACCTCTACAAGATCAAGGGCAAGTACTACGACATTTCCGCCATCCCCGGCGCGACGACCGACCAGATGGTCGCCCGCGCCGACTCCATCGACGGGCCTTGGACGGTCGAACGCATGGTCCAGGGCGAGTCGCTCGGCGTGACCATCGCAGCGCCCGCGCGCGCCACGCCCGGCGACCGTGGCCTGACCCTGCACCAGGGCGGTATGGTCGATACCCCCTCGGGCCAGTGGTGGAGCGTCATCATGTCGGACCACGGTAGCGCCGGCCGCATGGTCGCCTTGGTCCCCATCACCTGGGACAATGGCTTCCCCCTCATCGGCCTGCCTGGCAACCTGCGCAAGGCCCCTAATACCTGGATCAAGCCCAACACCGGCGTTACCCAGGACCCTAAGCCGGCGTTTATCCACGACGACGATTTCAACGGCCTCAAGCTCAATCCGCACTGGCAGTGGAACCACGTTCCCGATGACACCAAGTGGTCCATCACCGAGAAGCCCGGCGTGCTGCGCCTCCATTCGCTGCCCGCGAACGACTTCTACAGCGCCCGCAACAGCCTCTGTCAGCGGCCGCCCGGCCCGGAGTCCATACAGACCATCGAGCTGGATACGTCGGGCATGGTTGCGGGAGACACGGCAGGTCTGGCGCTCTTGAGTTCGCCCTATGCCTGGATCGGCGTGGTGAAAACCGCCGAGGGGACGTCGCTACAGATGCTCGACAACACCGGCAGCGGCGGCGGACGCCGAGGCGCCCCCGCGGCTCCAGCCAAACCTCCCACGACAGGTCCGGCCAACCCTCCCAAGCATCTCTGGCTGTGCGTCCACTGTAACTTCGACACCGACCAGGCCGTCTTCAGTTGGAGCGCCGATGGCAAGGAATTCACACCTCTGGGCAATCCGTTCACCATGACCTTCCAGTTGACGACCTTCCAAGGCGTACGTCCCGCCCTGTTCCACTACAACACCTCCGGCCAACCCGGCGGCTATGTCGACTTCGACAACTACACGGTCGAGGAGCCGCGAGCGCGGGGCATCGAACGCGAGATTCCTCTGGGCAAGACCATCGTGCTGACGAGCGGCGCCGACGCCAGCTTCCTGGTCGCCGATATCCAGAACAACGTGTTGGTGAATGTGGCGGTTGACGCGACAGATGCGGTGCCCCAGAATGCGAAGTTCCAGGTCATTGATCTGGGCTTAGGCCGCGTAGCGCTCCGGGCCATCAATGGCAAGGTGGTTTCCGCCGGCGAGAGCGGCGTGGTTCTCAAGGACCTCGCCGGCGCCAAGCCCGGCAAGGCGGAATCGTTCCAGTGGGTCAACCTCATGCGCGGCGACACGATGCTCATGTCCCTGACGAACCATCAATACCTGGCCACCAAACCCAGCAGCCCCGGTCCGGTCGCGGTCACTGCCACCGGCCCGCAGCCCGCCCGCAAAAGCGGCGCTGAGTTCAAATGGAAGGCCGTGGAATGAGACATAGAAGGTAGGGGCGAATCATCATTCGCCCGAAGCAGGAATGGGCCCTGATAAGACAGAACCAACTCCGCCCGCGACGGAAGAACCCCTCTCCCGACTCTCAAGATGTCCCGCGGAATCGCTTAATTGTTGATTTGGGAGCAGGCCGTGTGAAGCCCCCCTCGCAGCTCTGTCGCTCCCATTCCAAAAGAAGATTGCCGTCGTCGCGACTCCAGAAAATGTACCTGACACCTTTAGTTCTATGACACCTTTAGTTCTAGAAAATGTACCTGACACCTTTAGTTCTCCCTATGGCTCCTTCATGATGCTGGCCCTGTTGTCGCGGCGGGGACTGCACGTGTGCGTCCGACGGCACCAACTCCGACACAGTGACTTTCGGCGGGGACGCCGGCTGGGTCCGGGCGACCACCTGATCACGTGGACACGTCCGCAAAGGCCGCGGTGGATGTCCCCGGAGCAGTATAACCAGATCCCCGAGACCCTCACCCTCCGGGAGGTGAAATTCGATGGGAACGTTCCCGGCCGCCGGGTCGA
>CAYHAJ010000225.1:0-5705 GCA_964354535.1 uncultured Pirellulales bacterium | reverse complement strand
AGATCGATCTGCAAAACCAACTGGGATATGGGGACATCCTTGTCTGCCATAGACGAGGATATACCGGCTTACCCAGCTTCGCGCCAGTCCAAAATTCTTACGCAAGAAGATTTTTTTCCGGCATCCCGTGAACGGCTACCTGAATAGCAGTGTGACAAGCAATCCAAGGAGTGCACCTAGAATTGGCCCGGCTTTGGGGTAGTGCCACCAGCAGTACTTCCTGCCCCAGCGAACAGCCTTCTCACAACGCCCTGGTGTCTTCTCAACGAACGCTTGACACTGCCTTTTCTCCATCATCCAATGCAGTGGGGGCACACGCTCACTCCTTCAGCGGAGAAGGGGGCATACACCTGCATTGCTCCACAGTCTTCTCCTACATTTTGGGGTCATCTGAGGCGCCACGGATTTCTCTCCGCGTCAGCCAGCCCGCCGGATTCAGAGTCGACGAAAGCATTGTAGGCGTACGCCGGGAGAAACGCAAACCGGAATCCTCGTAATTGAAATGGAGTAACTGGAAGCGTGACATACATTCTGCTATCACTGACGGTGCGAAATTGGGCTCCCACAACTCCTCTTATCTCTATCTAACGCTGCCGCAGACGGTCCAGGCCATTATCTATTATGGTTCATGGGTGACCGCCGGCAGAACTGAAAGCACGGATTGTTAGCGACAGGAGGCAGGGCGAGGTGACGAGGGACCGCCGATAGGCAAGGGACCGATGGCTGTGGAGCAGGCTCTTCGGTGTCAATCAGCCCTGGCGGGTCCCGGAAGGGTGTGGCCGAGTATCCTTGCTCGCGCCGCATAGATCACCTCGCGTGTGTCCAGGATCGTCCGACGGCGGAATGGATTGCGCAGCCCTTCCTCTTTGACGAGGTCCACGTCCCGGCCGAAGAGGGCGATCAGTCCATCGCTGGGTTGCATTCGGCGTGCAACCAAGTAGAATGGTCGCACGGTTGGCGAAAAGGCTGATAGCATGTTCATCTACCTGGACGAATCCGGGGATCTCGGTTTTGACTTCAGCAAGCCCAAGACGACACGCAAGTGCGTGGTCACGGCGTTGGTCTGTTTCTCTGCCGCAGCCGAGCGCGATTTCAAAAAGGCCGTACACAGGACTCTGAAAAAGAAAGTTAATCGCAGGAAGAACAAATCCCGGTGGGTAGAGGAGCTCAAGGGAACAGGTACTTCGCTCGCCGTGAAGCAGTATTTCCTCCGGCAAGTCCGCTGCGAGGATTGGGCCGTCTATACCCTCGTGCTGAACAAGGCCAGAGTGAGCGAGCCCCTCCGAGCGAAAGCCGGGAAGAAGAAGCTCTACAATTTCCTGGCTCGGCTCCTGATCGAGAAATTGCCGATCAGAGAGGCAGTGGCCAATGTCCGCCTGATCATCGACCGCAGCAAGACCGGGGACGAGATTAGCGATTTCAACCAATACGTGGAGAATCATCTCCAGGCGATTCTTCCCCTCAATACGGGCTTGACCATTGAACATCTTGTCTCGCAGGAACGGGCCGGTCTGCAGGCCGTTGACCTCTTCTGCTGGGGTGTTTCAAGGAAATACGAGCACTGCGATCTGGTGTGGTATAACCTGTTCAAGCATATGCTGAGATACGAGGACGAATATCTTCGCGAGTAGTGAAGGACTTGAGAGTACCGAGTTCCAGGCTACTCTGATCTCTCCTGTTTGGCAATCTGCATTCTGAGTTTCGAGTGTTCGATGCTCAGGTCGATCCATTGTTCGACCAAGCGGGTGAACCGCTTATAGGTTGCGATCTGTTTATGAATGTCTGGTTCCCATTCGGGGCGTACATACTCGGTATGACTCTTCATCTGACGGGTGTAGCTGATTTGCCAGGAGGCCCCCACGCGTTGCTTCGGGTTGCGATACTGACGCGTCAGTGAACCCGGCCGCATGGGACCGATCTGCCCCAGGGCCTCTTTGATTCGAGCGATCCTCCGCTCGATCTGCCCCATCCGTTTCTTGCTCATGGCGACTCCTGGCGCATGGAATAGTATAGCATATATATGCTATACTACGCCCAGGGCCGTGTCAACCCCGGAAACGAAAAATATCTCGAGCCCTGAAAGGAGTCATGGATGCTCTGGAGACATTGGTGGAACCTCGCGGGCCAACTCCGTCCGGCCTGTTCCCGGAGGAGAACCTTTCTTTGGATGCTGACGGCTCTGGCGGGGATGACCATTCGCACCGACCTCCTGGGAGTCCCCCGCATGGTACGTGCCTTGGGACTGCGGCCTCTCTACTACGACCGTCTCCTGGATCTTTTCCACAGTTCCGCCCTGGACTTGGACAAACTCACCCGCACCTGGCGCCACTTGGTCTTCAAGGTGCATCCGGGCATCCTTCGCATCCAGGGCCGGCCGGTGTTGGGGGGCGATGGCATCAAGGTCGCCAAGGCCGGCCGCAAGATGCCCGCGGTCAAAAAGCTCCACCAGGAGTCCGAGTCCAACACCAAGCCGGAGTATATCTTCGGCCATTCCTGCCAGGCCGTCGCCGTTCTGGCACAGGCCCTGTTGAGCGTATTCGCCATCCCTCTGACCTGTCGTATCCACGAGGGCGTCGTCTTGAGCAATCGCGACAAGCGAACCTTGCTGGACAAGATGATCCTGCTGCTCGATTCGCTGGGAATCCCGGAACCGTTCTATTTCGTCGCCGACGCCTACTACGCCACCGGTCGTATCCTTCGCGGGCTGCTCGCCCAGGGCAACCATCTGGTCACACGCGTCAAGAGCAATGCCGTGGCTTGGTATCCGGCAACACCGCTGCCGTCAGGAACGCCGCGACGCCGGGGCAGGCCGAAAACGGATGGGAAGAAGATCAAGGTCTCCTCGTTGCTGGAGCAGGGTGACCCCCTGCAGGAAGTGGCCAGCCCCAGCTACGGTGAAAAGGATGTGACGATTCAAGTGGCGGTGGCCGATCTCTTATGGCCGCCCGTCGGCATCCTCCTCCGTTTTGTGGCGGTGATCCATCCCCATCGTGGCGTCATCTTGCTGATGAGTACCGATCTGAATCTGGCGCCCGTGGCGATCGTTCGAATCTATGGACTACGATTCAAGATCGAACTATCCTTCAAGCAGGCACTCCATGTCATCGGGGCATATGCGTATCATTTCTGGATGGCGGCCATGACGCCGATGCGCCGGGTCAGTGGCAACCAGTATCTCCATCGCAAATCCCAATCCTACCGCGACGCGGTCCGGCGCAAGATGGCGGCCTATCACCGCCACATTCAACTGGGACTCATCGCACAGGGATTGCTCCAGATCCTCTCGGCCACGGTCCCACAGAGAATCTGGCGTTCTTTCGGCTCCTGGATTCGGACCATTCGACCGGGACTGGCCCCCTCCGAACAGGTCGCCGCCATTGCCCTTCGAAATACCCTGCCTGATTTTCTCGCAGATCCCGATACGGCTTCAACCTTCGCGAAATTCCTGCAAGACCGCATCGATTTGCATAGGGCCGAAGGAGTACGACTTGTGGCATGAACTCACACAACGCAAGTCGGTACTCTCAAGTGAAGGACTGGCGCATAAAAAAAGCGGCCCCTGCTCTGCCGATCTCCCTTGGGCTCATAGCCAACCGATGGAAGACAGCACCCAAGGCACATAGCAGGACTTACCCGCCTTTGCGTATATTATAACGACAGATGTCGGCGAGTGGTTCAAGAAAAATCCGCACGCCTGCAAAGAAACGTCGTGTTCCGAATTCCCATGCCAGGACCTGTGTGGGCTGGAGCATCGCGGGTGCCGTAGATCACCTCGCGCGTGTCCAGGATGGTCCGCCGGCGGAAGGGGTTGCGCAGACCCTCCTTTTCGACGAGGTCCACGTCCCGACCAAAGAGGGCGATCAACTCGTCTCGCATCTCCACGAGATGGAACAGGTCCCATGGGGCGTCCGGCTCGAAGCTGACCAACACGTCCACGTCGCTGTCCGGACGAAAGTCGTCGCGCAGGACCGAGCCGAACAGGGAGAACTCCCGGATCTTCCACTTGCGGCAGAAGGCCTCAATCCGGTCCATCGGAATGTCAAGGTTGCGGCTGACCATACCATCAATTATCGAGGAGGGATGGTGGGCTGTAAGGCCGAAAACGCAGGGCGGTTGTCGGTAGTCTGTAGTCGGTTGGCGGATGCCACTGGGATTTCGTTCTCTGTGCCACAAACTGGCAACGACTGGAAATCCGTTCCGGATGATTCGGGAAGATCAGCACGAGTCCAGAAGGAGAAAAGACCTATGTCTCGCGCAAAGACGCCAAGATCGCCAAGGGGAAGAACGCAAAACCTGATTTCGCTTTCTTGGCGCTCTTGGCGTCTTGGCGAGAGGTAATCTTAGTTCTGGTCTGAGGCCGGGATGGGCCCCTTTACGGCTCTGTGGTGACGAATTCATGAAAAGGGCCGGCGTGACTTCCTGGGGGACTGTGGTATACTGGGCGGCGACAAAACCAGTTCTCAGTTGTCAGATCACGGTTCACAGACAACTGGGAACCGGGAACTGAGAACTCCGGTAGCCGGTGGCCGGGTTGTATGGCATGCAATGGAAAGGGAGGTAGAACGATGCTTCGTCGAAGTCTGCTGGTGGCGGTGATGGTGGCGTTCGTGGTGGCGGTCAGCGGGGCGGGGGCGGCGGAGACACCCGTGTTTCGGGTCGGCATCGTTGGGTTGGATACGTCACACGTGGTGGCCTTTACCCAACTGATGAACGATCCGGCGAAGAACTATGGGTGCAAGGTGGTCGCGGGGTATCCGGGCGGGTCGCCGGATATTGAGTCTTCCATCAGTAGGGTCAAGGGGTATACCGAGACGTTGCAGAAGAAATTCGGCGTCGAGATTGTCGATAGCATCGAGACGCTGTGCCGGAAGGTCGATGGCGTACTGCTGGAGAGCGTGGATGGTCGGCCGCACCTGGCGCAGGTCAAGCCGGTGATCGCGGCGAAGAAGCCGGTCTTCATCGATAAACCAATGGCGGGCAGCCTGGCGGATGCCCTGGAGATCTTCCGGCTGGCGAAAGAGAACAATGTCCCGTGCTGGTCGAGCTCGTCCCTGCGGTTCGGGCCGGGGACCATCGGGCTGCGGAATAGCAAGGAGGTCGGCAAGGTCATGGGCTGCGAGGCGTTCAGTCCGTGCAGTCTCGAAGAGCACCACGTCGATCTCTACTGGTACGGCATCCACGGCGTGGAGATGCTCTTCACCGTCATGGGCACCGGCTGCCAGACCGTGCAGCGGGCCCAGACGAAGGATTATGAGCTGGTCGTCGGCGTTTGGAACGATGGCAGGATCGGCACGTTCCGCGGCCTGCGTGGCGGCAAGTCGGACTATGGCACGCTCGTCTTTGGGTCCAAGGGGATCGTCCGGGGCGGCGGCTACGAAGGGTACGGCCACCTCGTGGACGAGATCGTGAAGTTCTTCAAGACCGGCAAGGTGCCCGTCCCGCCGGAAGAGACGATCGAGATTCTTGCGTTCATGACTGCGGCGGATGAGTCCAAAGCCAAGAACGGCGCCAAGGTGGAGCTGGCCACCGTCCTCGACGAAGCCAAGAAGCAGAGTGCGGCAAGGCGCTAACCGTCAAGGGCGGAAATCCCAAGCACCAAATCCCAAATCTCAAACAATGTCGAAAAATCAAACGTCAAAGATCAGAATGCAAAAAATGTAGTGCGAGGCTCCTGCCCGCCGGACAGCTATGGCTCGCCTGCCGAA
>CAYHAJ010000224.1:0-24790 GCA_964354535.1 uncultured Pirellulales bacterium | reverse complement strand
GATGACCAGGCCCTTCTGGGACTGGATCACCGTGAGGTTGCACCGGCGGTCGAGGCCCGGCCAGTAGGCCAGCGCGACGCGGGGCGTGAGCCGGTCGAGGCGGAGGTAGGGACCCGGGTCGGACTGCGGACCGGCCGCGAGCAACGACATGAGCAAGCCGAGATGAATCGCCGTAATCATTTGCGCTCTCCATGAACAGCCGACCTCAGGCACCACGGTGACTCAGGCCATGCCGTGGTTCCATTATACCGTGCGACAACCGGGACTGCTTTACCGCAGGGAAAATCGTCCTTCGCGCCGAAAGACCGCTGGTGGCAGGTCTGGAATGGTTCTGGGCGAATTGAAGGGGTCAGGTACGAAGGGCATGAAGATAAGCCATAAGTCTTTGCAAGGCAGAGGTTTTAGGAATTGCAGGTGTCAGGTGCTTCTTCCGGCACGAAGGACGCGCGGGCATTGGGAGTCCCGCCCTCAGGCGGGCGAGACCGTCCGAACGGCATCGGAAGTCCCGCGTCTGCGTAGTCGGCGTGGCGTACCGCATTTACGCGGTATGGAGCCGGATGCGCCGGAAGACTCTCCGACCCGCCTGAAGGCGGAACTCCCAATCGCGGGACTCCGAACAAGAGGTCATGGGGTCGGGACGATCCTGGCGTCGCGAAGGCTGCGAACGGACGCCTCCGGGCCGGACATCAGTTCCGCCATCACGACATAGTCACCCGGCTCCTGGGGGACTGGCTGGCGGAAAGACAGCGTCTCGCGACCGAGGGCGGCGACCGTGCAGGGCAGATAGCGGATGGTGATGGCATCATTGTTGCGCAGCAGGCGCAGCCGGACTCGGCCTTGCCAGTTCTCGTACAGGTCGTTGATGACCACTACCTTGAATTCATGCTCTTTGCCGGCGGGCAGGTCCTGGCCCCAGTAGTCGAGCATCAGGCCCACCGGCGCGAAGGCGTCGCGGACGTACTTCTCGAAATTCGGCTCGAACGTCAGCTTCTCCAGGTCGATGAAGTGGTCACTGGTGGCGCCGCCTTCGGGACGAGGCTTGTCGCCGGCCCGCGAGTAGCCCAGGCCGCAGAAGTGCAGGACGCCCGCGCATTCGCGCTGGGCCCGCCAGAACTCGGTCTTGGCCGCGAGGAGTCGCGCGTAGAGCACGCGGCGCTGTTCGACAGTCGAGGTCGGGCCCAGTAGCGCCTGATAGACCTTGTCCGTCAGGCACGTCGGCGTGCCGTCGCGATTGAGCCACAGCCAGGCGTATTCGTTGATGATGATCGGCACCTTGATCTTTTGCTGGGCCTTTTGCAGGGAGGGAATGCCCGAAACCGTGACCATGTCCTTCAAGCTCTTGAACTTGGCATTGCCCCAGGAGGAGTTGAACAGGCCGCTCATCAGATAGGGATGGGCCTCGACACAATCCTGATCGGTCTGGGGCTCGGCCCAGCCGTTCTCCCACGGCCGGTTCGAGAGGTCGAGCGCGCGGACCGCCATGAGGGCCTTGCCGGTCTCGGGCGTCTGGCTTTCGTTCTGGGCGTCCCAGATGACCACGCACGGGTGATTCCACCGCTCGCGCATCCATTCAGTGTACTCGGGGATGATCTTCTCGGCCATCGGGTTCTCCGGGGCCTTGCCCAGCAGCCAGATCGGGAACTCATCCTGAATCAGGAAACCCACTTCATCGGCGATGTCGTACCACGCCTCCGGCGGAAAGCCGATGCAGTAGCGCATCGAGTTCCAGTGCATACCTTTGAACTTCTCATGCAGCCGCCGAACCCATTCCGCCCGCCACGGCCTGTCGCCCCGCTCGGCATCCTCGAAGAACCGATACGCGCAGACGTTCGTGCCCCGCATGAAGTAGGGTTTGCCATTGAGAATCGCCCGGCCGGTGGCGGCATCGAAGCAGAACGACCGCATGCCGAAGCGGGTTTCCGCGGTGTCGCCGCCGGTGCTCACCTTGAGCTGGTATAAGAAGGGGTCTTCCGGACTCCAGGGCCGGGCGCCGTCCAGGGAAATGGTGAAATCCACTTTCTTCGTCTGGCCGGCCGCGAGGTCCACCGGCCCCGCGTTGAAGCCGACCACCTTCTTGCCAGTCCGCCACTCGGAGACCTCAGCCTGGCAGAGACTCCTCCCGGTGGTGCTGCTTTGGAGCTCGACGACGATCCGAACATGGTGCAAGTCCCCCTTGGGCACGACCTGCATATTCCTGATATACGGCGCGCCGGTGAGGATCAACTGAACGGAATCGTAGATGCCGGGAATGTAGAGGTACTTCTCGAAATCCCAGCCGCTGGGCACATCCGTGGGCCGGGACTCGCGGTCGGCGCCGACCCGGATGACGAGCTCGTTCTGTTGCCCCGAGCCTTTGAGATGCGGTTTGACATCCAGCAGGGCGGGCGTGAAGCACGGCAGATGCTCGCCGACATCCTGACCATTGAGCCAGACCTTCGTACCATAGCGGGCCTTGTGAATCTTCAGGAGGGCGACCGCAGGAATCGTGCCCTCGACCGTGAAGGTCCGCCGGTACCAGAAGGCCTGTCGCCTGTCGCTCTTTTTCCCGACCTCGGCAAAGGCCGGCTGGGCCATGTCGACCAGGCCGGGGACGGGAACCGTATGCTCGAACTGCCTCGGCATCGAATCCATCGCCCCTTCGGCCACCTGCCAAGTGCCGTTGAGGTCAATCACCCGGCGTGGACTGGTGTCCGCTGCGGCGGCACATGGGGAAATCGACAGGAATGCTCCGACGACACACAGCACGATTGCACTTCTCATGGTCTGCTCCAGGAAACGAAGCTTGCTCTTAACTACGCCGTTGATGGGCATGTGTAACCCCTATAGGCAAGCTGCCGGGCGCGCCGTGCCATGAGGTCTTCGTATTCGGCACAAGTCCGGACATAGAACTCCGCGAAGTCGTCTTCCCGGTCGGGGCGAACGAAAAGGACGCGTCCCTTCAAGGCCTCGTGCCGCAGCACAGGTCCCGCCGCATTGAGCACCGTCACATCACAGGTGACGCCCCATGCGTCTTCGACCTTGCCCACGATCTCCAAAAGGAGGTCAATGCTCTGAGCCTCCGCGCCCCCCAACGACACAGCGACATCCAGATCGGACCCTGCCTGCACGATACCATCCCGGGCCGAGCCGAAAACCATGGCAAACTTGATCGATTCCATGTCGCCCAGAATCGCGGCGAGACGTCCCAAGTCGATCGGCTTCGACGCCGTTGTCGTTGACGAGATCATCCTCTGATGTTTCTGCGATCCCCCTTTCATCCCGGCATCTCCACAAACCTGATGCTATGCTTGCCATAGCACAACCCAGTATGAGACTCACCCGACTATAGGCGGTCGGTGCGCGGATGTCAAGCCCGTGCGACGGCACGGCCCTCGCACGTTCACCCGGTACACCGCTTCCCCTACCATCCGCAGAATTTGCAGAGGGGGTTCAGGGGGAGACCGGGTCGCCGTTCCACTCCCTGACTGTGCGCGCGAACCACCCCCGGATACTTCCACGCGAAGTTCGGTTCATGGGCCGAACCCGTTTTCAGACGGCCCCTCGTCGGCTTTTCGGAGAGTTCGTACGCCGGCGAAGCCGGCCCGGATCAAGTCTTCTTCCGCCGGAACCGTCTCTTCTCTTGGTGTTCTGAGAACGCGCGAAGAAGCCACGACGATCCCGAAGGGAAGAGTATCGGAAACGATTCTTCTTGGTGCGAGATCCGTCGCCCGTCCTGGCGGGTCCTGGTCACTTCTCATTTTGCCGTTTCCCTGGACACCCTGCCAAATGAGAAATGAGAAACGTCAACGGCGCAAGTCGCAACGGTATAAGAGTTTAGGAAACAACAAAATAGTGTGGCGGTGTTGGATTTATTGTTGACGGCGACACATGGTTTTTGTATCATGTAGGCAGGATCGCGTGGTGGACCGCGTCGCCGGGCCGGCCACTGGCAACGGAGAACCGTCAACGGCGAACTCTTGGGCGGAAGGGAGATGGCATGGCGAAGATCGCGTGTTGTTTCAACTGCGTCTACTCGTACTGCGATCGCGAGCAGGCACTATGGGGTATGTCGGCGGGGGTGCTGATTTGGCCGGCGTGCGCGAATCAGCCGGAGGCGCCCGGGCGGATGCAGCGGGTGCTGCCGCGCGGGATCTGCCCGAACTACCGGCCTCGGCCGGCCCCGCCGGAAGGGGACATCCGGCGGATTCCCCTGGGCGAACAGGCCTACGCCTACGTGGACGCGGCGGATTTCGACTGGCTCAACCAGTGGAAGTGGTCCCTGCATAACGGCTATGCCGCACGGAAGGACCGGGGCAAGACGATCTACCTGCACCGCGAGATCGTGCAGGCGCCCCAGGGAATGGTGGTCGATCACCTGAACCACAACCGGCTGGACGACACCCGCGCCAATCTGAACATCTGTACCCAGGGGGACAACCTGCGCAACACCGCGAAAAGGCGCGGCACCGCCTCCCGCTTCCGGGGTCTCCACTTCTGCCCACGCACGGGCAAATGGTGTCCCAGGATCCGGTTCGCAGGAAAATACCTCTATCTCGGCTCTTTCGCCGAGGAGGTCGACGCCGCTCGGGCGCGCGACCGGGCGACGGTCGAGTACGTCGGGCCGTACGCCTGCCTCAACTTCCCCGAGGAATGGCCGTTCCCGCGGCGGCAGGAGGTCTATGCGCACCCGGACGCCGCCCGGAAGCGCGCGAGCGCAAGGAAGAGAGCCCGAAGAAAGGCAAAAGGAAAGAGCAACAAGGCAAAAGCAAGGGGCGACAAGGAAGAAGTGAAAAGCCGGAAGGCAAAAGGAAGAAATGGAGCCGGACGGCGGGGGTGTCCACCACGGCAGAAGCCTCCGGCCTTCGGCCCGAACCACAAGAGATCCTCTCACAAAGACACAGAGACGCAAAGAAAACCGGCGCGGAAATAGGCCCCAGAACTTCGTGGCTCCGTGCCTTTGTGAGAGAACCGACTATTTCTCATTTGGCGTCGTCGGCAGGGAAACGGCAAAATGAGAAGTGACAAGTGAGAATGATGATGAATGATGATTTATGATTGCCACGTAGGGTGGGTTCGGGTCCCCCAACGCGAAATTCCGCGTTGGGGAGCCCTTCTTGACCCCCGCGTGACCTCTTCAGAAATCGCTGCCTTCGTCCGCCTATGGGCGGTCAAGAATCCTTCCGCCCATGAACCGCCTCCGGAGAACATTCCGGCCGCCAGCGGGGTCCGAAGCCTCGGCTGCGCGGGAGGGAGGGGACAAGGCAACGGTCACCCCCTGAACCGCCTCTTCTCTTCGCCTTGGGAACGCACGATGCCTTCGGGCGGAGGATTTCCGCGGACAGCTCAGACCGCGAGTTCAGGACGTACGCTCCCCATAATGCGAGGCTGTCCCCATCATCCCCCCTTAACCGCCACCCACCCGGCGGACCGTTAAATGATATATGAAGACGCGACCCCGCGACCCCGCGACCCCGCTCGACCCCGCGACCCCGCTTGTCCTGGCTCCTTCTTGTTGGGTATCGGCCGGAACAAGGGAGGATTTCGCAAGAAGGAGAGATGAACGGAGCGCTATTATCGACAGATCGTCGGTAGAAGAATCACAGTGTAGGGCAGCGCGCTTGACCACAAATGTGAACAGGTTGCTTGGTCGGCAAGTCAGGCGAACCGTATTCTCCGCACTTGACAGGAGCGGTGATAGCGGCAATACTTGGGCTGCAATTCAGGTGGATTCGGTGTGAACAACCAAGGTACCTGTCCGAAAAGGATTACGTGACTGTTCTGCTTTGTCGTGAACGATCTGATTGAACAGCTCAATCAAGGCTCCCAAGAGGCCTTTCGAGCCCTCGTAGCGCAGTGCTCGCACAACGTTATCAGCGCATGCTACGGTTTGCTGGGCAATGTGGAAGACGCTGAGGACGTGGCGCAGGACGTCTTCATTGAGGTATACAGGTCCGTCCATCGATTTCGCAAGGAGTCCGATCTCAATACCTGGATCTACCGAATTGCGATCAATAAGTCACTGGATCTGCTGCGCAAACGAAAGCGGAAGAAGCGAATCGGAGATCTGCGTGCGTTCTTTCATTCGAAGGCCAAGCCAGCCGACACCCCGCACCAGGGGGGTCTCTCGGGTCAGGCATTGAAACAAGCCTGTGCGTTCAAGACGGCGTCAAGTCCCGCGAGATCGCCGCCACCGCCTCGCGCAAGTCGCGATCGGACGCAAGGCGATGCGTCAGCGACCGCAGTTGCTTGCTGACGGCCGCCCCGCTGCGCAGGCCCAGTGTTTGCGCGACTTGCCGCTGCGTCAGGTCGCCATGATCGCAAAGCATCCGGGCGGCGACCGCGCGAGGCCCCGAATCCCTCCGCGTGCGAAGCAGGGAACCACGGTCGACAGCCAGTCGCCTGCAAACGCTCTCCAGGATGACCTCGACCTCCACACGTCTGGGCATACGCCGAAACGCGACATCTTCCTGTCGGGGTTTGTCGTCACACAGCCTATGGTACAACCGTCGCACGCTCTCGCGGAACTCCTCGGAACCCAGGCCCAGCGGCGAGGCCCGCGCGGCCTCCAGGAAGGCTGCATCGACCTGCTCAATTCCCGCCTCGACAAACCGGCGGTACGCCCGGGGCTGCACCGACGGCGACTGCTCGATCAGCGCTCGAATGGGTCCATAGTCCACGTAGTCCAGGGGGCGGGCAGCGCCTATGTAGCTGCGGTAGCTGCTCCACGAATACCGTCGAAGCATCGTGATCCGCTCGGAGACCGGCCTGCTCCGGGCGGCAGCCGTGAAGACCGGGTTCAGATGTACGTACCGGCTCAGCCGCAGCAGATATGCATCCTTCTCGACGAGCTTGGCCCCGTAGCGTCCCTGCATCAAGTGGCCGCTTCGGCAGTGACGGAGGTTGAAATGGATCGTGTACGCGGTCTGGAGACGATGCATGAATCGCCCGAGATTCGCCCGCGGCGTCTCCACGACCAGGTGGATGTGATTGGCCATGAGGCAGAACAGGTACAGCCGCACCTCGAATCGTTCCACGCTCTCGCCCAGCACGCGGAGGAAATACTCCCGGTCGGCGTCGTTGCGAAAGATCTCACGCCGCTCGTTGCCTCGGGCCGTCACATGGTACACAGCCCCTTCGTACTCGATCCGCCGCGCCCTGGCCATACGCCCATTCTACTCACCCCAGCGTCCCTCCGCCAGCCTTTCTGCTCCCTTCAGGCTTGTTTCAATGCCTGACCCCTTATGTCCCCTGAGAGATCGCCACCAAGTATTGGCTTCGCGATACTCCCATTCAAGGGCTGTCTGCTCGTCATCCCACTTCGCCATTGCCGTACCCCTTTCTGTTCCCCTATCTCTTGCTCCCGGCTTGCGTTGGCAATGACCCACGACGACAGCGCCCCGCTGGCGGCGTGGGTTGGTCGCCTGGTTAGCACATGCTTTCCCTTCATCCAAGTGCAATCACCACTGCCAATAGAATGCTCACCACTGATAGCCCCGCGAACGTAAGCATGATGTAGAAGTTGGAGGCATCCGTTGCGCGAACACGATCTTTAGCATATTTGTGAATTGTGGGTGCGTCCCGAAGCCGACTGACCCATCTTTGGGGAAACAGATCCTTCTGCTCTGGGAACACATCCTTAACAGTTTCCAAGTCCTCCCCTAGCTTTGACCGCCTTTCCAATAGGCGATAGAGTTTGTAGCTTATTGCGTCGTGTTCGGCGTAGCGCATGTAGAATTTGTTGCACACGAAGATGGCTAGGACCGATAGCATGCCACTGAGAACAGGGCCGATGATAAGCAAGGAAGGGACGACGCGAGCACCGCGTAGTTGAACGAAGGCCGCTACCGATGCACCCAATAAAGCAAGAATGATTGCGACAAACTGGGTGAAGTGCTGTCTATGTAAAGCCAGCCAACCGCGCGCATCGTCTTTGAAACTGGTGTACAGGGCGATAATTTCAGAATCTGTCATTCTCTGCTCCCGTGCTAACGATAACTATATGGACCCGCATAGGATGCGGGAATCGTCGTTTCGGCGCGTATCAGACCCCCGCGGATCTTCTCTCGGAGACCTGACAAAGACTGTCATCGTCTTTTGCACTCCCAACATCCGATTCTCCTTCGCCTACAGTCGTGGTGATAACGCGCGACACCGAGCAAGGCAAGAAAGAAAGCATCCGAGTCCCCGTTTTCTTGCGTGTCTTGGGGATTCCAAGAGAAGAGGCGGTTCAGGGGGAAGTTCGGGAGGCCGTTTCTGTCCCGGGGGCCGCTGGGTCGTTCCCTCTGTCTTTGGCGAGGGTCAGATACTCCGTGTTCGGAAATCATGGAAGAGCCGAACACCAGCGGAAGGAAGACCCAGTTGAGGAACGCGAAGCGAATCGAGGGTTCTTTTTTCCGCGTAGGGGCCGTTTTCAAAAGGGGTCGGCCCCTGAACCGCCTCCGGAAACCCTTCGCAGGGGCCGGTGGTTCGCAGGCGGCAGGACACCGAAGAGCACGGGGTAACGAAATTCCCCCCTGAACCGCCTCTTCCTCTTGGTGGCACTACGTCAGGATGCCGTCCCAGCCTTTCCGGTACGGACGTCGGATGAACTCATCGGCTTGCGGCGCGTTGCGGGCGCGCAGGTTGACGTAGTCCCATTCCAGCTTCTTCCCGGTCCGGTAGGCCACATTGCCCAGGTGGTTCGACTCGGTGACCCAGCCGGAATACAGGAAATTCGAACCCGGCGCCGGACCTTGGCCCTTGCAGGCCTGGATCCATTCCACATAGTGCCCGGGCGAGCGCGGCAGGGTCTCCGGCGGCGTCGGGTAATCTTTGAATTTCTCCTCGGGCAGCAGCTTGGGACCGCTGCGCCCGTCGCTGTACAACATGCCTTGGTCGCCGATGAACAGTTGGGCCCGGTCGCTCATCTTACTCGGGTCAAACTGCGGCGGTCGGCCCTCGCCCTGGTACCAAACGAGCTTGAGCGGCGGGTTCGAACCGCGGGCCGGGAACTCGTACGTCACGGTCATCGAGGCCGGCGCCAGCTCCGGATGGGCCTTGCCCATGGGGGACACGGCTTCAATCATCAAGGGCTGACGGATGTCCAGCACCTGAAACGCGACGTCGTTGTCGTGGCCGCCCAGGTCGCTCATCGTGCCGTTGCCGAAGTCCCACCACCGGTACCAGCGCGGCCCGGGCAAGTAGGTCGCATGGAACGGCCGCCTCGGAGCCGGCCCGAGCCACAGGTCCCAGTGGAGGTTCGACGGAACGGCCATCTCTTCCGGGAACCGCTCGGTGATCTGGAGGCCGTGGTAGAATCCGTGCGGCTGGTCGTACTTCTGGGCCGACGCGGCACTCTGCAGCCCCCACGCGCGGCCGGCCCAGACGTGAACCTCGCGCACCGGCCCAATCGCGCCGCCCATCAGCAGTTCCTTGATCTGGCGGCGAACGGGCGACGCGTGGCCCTGGTTTCCCGTCTGCGTGGCCAACTGCGGGTGCCGCGCGGCGGTCTCACGAATCAACCGCGCTTCCCACACGTCGTGCGTGAGCGGCTTCTCGCAATAGACGTGTTTGCCGTGCGTCAGCGCCAGGTAGGTTGCCACTGCATGGGTATGCTCGGCGGTGCTGACCATGACGGCGTCGAAGTCCTTCGGGTTGTCGAAGACCCGGCGGAAATCATTGTACTTCTTTGCCTGAGGGAATTTCTGGGCCGCGGCATCGACCGCATCCTGGTTGACGTCGCACAGGACGGTGATGTTCTCCGCCGGAATCCCGGTAGGAGGCCCAGACGGAGCGGCGTCTTGAGCGACTCTCTCGCGGCGGCTGCCGCCATCGCCGTTCATGTTCGCGTTGGCACGGCCTCCGCAGGCAATCAGCGCGATGTTCAGCTTGTTGTTCAGGTTCTGGCCGCGCAAAAAGGCCGGCACACCGGCCATCACGCCGGCAGCAGCCAAGGCTCCGCCGACCAGCTCACGTCGGGTTGTCCGACGCTCTGATGTATCCTTGGTGATCCGCTTCTTCATCGTGTGCTCCTTTCATACCACGCCATGCGATCCTTGATCTGGTAGCAGGCCAGGCCGGTAATCTTGAGATGGATGCCCGAGTTCTCGGCGATCCAGGGAATGTAGCGATCACCGGACGGATGGAGGACGAAGCCTTTGTTGTCAGGGGCGATTCTCACCGTCTCCATGCCCGCCGCGCAGGCCCCGCCGGCCAGGAATACCAGGGCCAACAGAAGCGAGCTACGGACCAAGCGACGGGAAGCTCGAAGAGTCATTGCTGTTCGCTCCATGACTTGCGTTTGCTACAGCCATTTAGCATCCGATTCTCCTTCGCCTACAGGCGTGGTGATAACGCGCCACACCGAGCAAGGCAAGAAAAAAGCAGCCGATTCCCCGTTTTCTTGCGTGTCTTGGGGCGGTATACTGGGCCGCGTCGCGTCATTGGTGTGAAAGGACAAGCAATCAAATACTGGAACAGGGGAATGGTCATGGCGAATGAGTCTGGATGCAATCGGAATTTGTCACTCGGTCGGCGGGAGTTTCTGGCCGTCGGCGCCGGCTCTGTAGCGGCAGTGGTCGGGGGCGGTGCCAGTGTCGCACCGGCCGCCCAGAGCAGCAACGTGAAGATTGTCAGTCCGCCGGCGGGCAAGCGGATTCTGCTGTCCTGCAAGCTGGGGATGCTGCCGGCGAAACTGGAGGGCAAGGCGGTGCCCCTCGTCGAGCGACTGCGCATGGCGGGCGAAGCGGGGTTCGACGGGGTTGATTTCGATCAGGCCGGCGGTTTCACACCCGAACAGGCCCGGGACGCCGTGCGCGAATCCGGCGTGTTTGTCCACAATGCGATCAACCATGACCATTGGAATCAGCGGCTCACGAGCGCGAAGGAGGAGGAGCGCAATCGCAGCCGGGCGAATATCGAGCACTGTCTGCGGGTCTCCCACGCCGCCGGCGGCAGCGGCGTCCTGATCGTGGTGGGCCGAGGCTCGGACGGGCCGGCGGACGTGATCGAAGAGCGCTGCCGGCAGGAGATCAAGAAGCTCATCCCCGTGGCGGCCTCTCTCGGACAGATGATCCTGGTCGAGAATGTCTGGAACCAGATGTGGTACGATCACGACAAGCCGCCGGAGCAGACCCCTGAGCGGTTCATCAAGTTCGTGGACAGCTTCAACAGCCCGTGGGTCGGGATGTACTACGACGTGGGCAACCACTGGAAGTACGGCCAGCCGGGTGACTGGATTCGCGCCTTCGGCCGTCGGTGCGTGAAGATGGACGCCAAGGGTTTCAGCCGGGCCAGCGGTAAGTTCGTGGAAATTACGGGCGAAGGCGACGACCTGCCGTGGGCCGATGTGCGCAAGGCGCTCGACGAGATCGGTTTCGCCGGCTGGGCGACGGCCGAGGTCGGAGGCGGCAACGTCCAACGCCTCACCCAGGTCCGCCAGCAGATGCAGAAGGCCTTTCTCGGGTGATGGACCGTGGCGAGGGCGTCCCGCCCTTGCGCGGCGGGGGCATCTTGCCCCCATCCTTACTCTCGGCCTTCTCCGAAAGATTGCAACCGAGGGCGGGACGCCCTCGGGACGCAAGGGCAAGATGCCCTCGCCACGGTAAGTTTTTGTCCCCCTCCGAGGATGAGTAATGACTGTGCCGGAAGCCAATCAAGACGGCCGGGACTCCCTTCCTCGCGAACCGCGTCATCGAGGTCGTAGAGCGGGAGCAAGGAAGCGATGGCACGAGAGAACCTCCGTGACCCTGTGCGTGGCGGCGGCTCTGGTGGTGATCGGTCTGGGATTCATCCACGTCATCACGGGCGTCACGTCTCCCTATGAGTTGCCGTTCGATATCGTGCAGAAGGACGGCTTTGGATATCGCGAAACGCTGGTGAATGCACAGCGCATTCAGGCCCTGCCCTACCGGGTGGCCTTGCGGAAGTACCCTCTCGGCGTCCGCGTGCTCCAGAAGACCGGCTACATGCCCGGCGGCCCCGAATTCGAGGCCCAGATGATGGCGAAGCAGCGGGAAGACACGCGGCAATGGTTGACAGAGTTTGCGGGGACGCTCGGCCGGCCGGAAGTCCGCTGGCAGGACCAGTTGCGAGGAGAGGACCCGGCCGCTCCTGCAGATTCCGAGGACGCTCGTGCCTGCAATCAGCGAGGTGTTGTCTTTGCCCGACGAGGCGAATATCAATCCGCCCTCGCGGAGCTCACGCGCGCGATCCGGCGTGACCCGACCTGCGCGGACGCCTTCAACAACCGCGCTCTGGTCTACACGGCCCTGGGAAATCTGGGTTCGGCGGCCTCCGATTTCGGCAAGGTCGTCGAGATCCGGCCGGACTTCGTTGAAGGCTATCTCCATCAGGGTCGCCTGCACGCCGAAATGAACGCGCACGACCAAGCCATTGCGGACTTCACCAAGGCCATCGCGATCGACTCCCAGTGCGCCCAAGCTTACTTTCGGCGTAGCCTGGCCTGCTACGCGAAGGGCGCCTACAACGAGGCGTGGGACGACGTATGCCAGATTCGGAGCCTGCATCTGCCGGTCCCGGCCGGGTTCCTCCAAGCGCTCCGCGCCGCCTCGGAAACAGACCCGGGGGAGACGTCCCCACCCACCCCCCGGTGACAAGCAAGGGCCGCGAACCGTGTTACGATGTTCTCCCACGGGAAGAGTCGGCCCCCGGAGGAAACGAGATCCGCCCAAGCGGGGACACAGTCCTCAGAGCCGCTTCCTGGCTCGCAGCGGCTCTTTTTATGGAACCTTGTGCGACCTCGGCACCGAAGTACTTGCAATCCAGACCGAAATCAACTATAATAGGTCCATGGTAGCACTTCAATTGATCGTGGTCGCCACCCTCGTCTCGGTGCTGTACGTGTACCTGAGGCAGTCCAACCAGGATTAGCCTTGGGGCACGCCGGAGCACACTCTCCGGATCGTCTCTGCTGTCGGTGACAGCCGCCTGTCCTTGTGCCCCTGCGGGCAAGAGACATCTATCCGTGAGTGCTTCTCTATCGATCCCCCTTCGGCCACATCCGACGCCACCATCTTTTTGCGTCTCGCAGCCATCCCCGAATGCGCCTCCCCGGAACCGGGACTTCGATCTCGGCCTCGATATCGATCTCGTTTGACATGAAGGCGGCAAAGTCGAGCTCCGGGAGGCAGAAGTTCCACGCTTTCTTCCACCGGCGGGTCCCCGGCCCCGACAGCGTCCCGGCCCCAGTTCTTCCGCTCGTGACGGCCTTCCGCTGGAAGCCGCGACCGCCCGACCCGTCAAAGATGACCGTTCCGGTCTGCTGATCGTACAGCCGCAGCCGCCGGCATTTCACGGTGAGGGAGCGGGCTTCGAGGGTCACCGGGAGCCGGCACGAGAGGCCCGGGTTGGGAATCGAGAAGCAGACCGTGCCGCCGTCTACCGCCGCCGTCCAGAACGTGAACACGCCGGCCGGCTCGGAGCTCTCGGCGGCCGGAAGACGCAGGGTCCAGAGCAGGCCCGGACTGTCTTTGTCCAGCGCCGCGACCCCTTCCGAGAGAAACAGTGCCCGGAGCAGGCGCGGGTTGCGGCGCAGCAAGGACTCTCTTACCGCGCGCTCCCGCAGCAACTCGTGCAGTTTGCGGAAGCCCAGTAACCGCGCCGCCTTGGACGGGAGCGTCGTGGCCCGACGAGACAACAAGTAACAACGCCGGGACGGCGGGTCTTCCGGAGACAAGACCGCCAACTCGGGGAATATGGCAGGCATCAAATCCAGCCCCTCGGCCGAAAAGTAATGATCGTAGGCCTGCGGATACTCCACCATGGCGCGGGAGCTGGTGGCGGACCCCGCCGCACTGAGATTGCGCCGGCCCGAAAGCCACCGCATCGCGGTCAGTGGCTCGGGAATGACGTGCAGATCCCATTTCAGGCAAAGCCGAATCCACAGGTCCAGATCTGCAATCTGGATGAGCAGCGGATTGAATCCGCCGACGTCCTGGAAGCACTCCCGCCGCACCATCGCGCTCGAGATGCACAAGCAGTTCCCCGCCAGGAAGAACCGGCGGAGCCATTGCAGCCGGGTCCGGTTGTCCACGGCGAACACCCGCTCCAGGTCATGCCCGGCCCGCTGCCGGCCTTTTTCATCAACGCATTGAACGTGCGTGAAGACCGCGGCGACCTGCGGATTCGCCTGGAGCAGCTCGACCTGCCTCTGCAGTTTCCCCGGCAGGAAGACGTCGTCGGAATTCAGGAAGGCCAGGTAGTCGCCCCGCGCCTGCCCGGCGGCAAAGTTGCGCATGTGGTATTCTCGATTGACCCGGAAGGGGAACACTCGGATGCGGGCGTCCTGGGCGTACGATGCCAGGACCTCCAGGGTCTGGTCGGTCGAGGCATCATCCGCCACCAGAAGCTCCCAGGCGTCATACCCCTGGCGCTGCACACTCTCGAGGGCGGCCCCCACGTAGGCGGCGTGGTTATAGGAGGCCGTGATGATCGAAACCGTCGGCTGTCTCACACCCATGATCCACACTCAGCAGGGAAGAAAGGGCGCTCCTCAGTTCGTTCGTGATCCGATTTCCCCGGCGCAGGAAGCTCGAAACCTGCGACAGGGAAACCCAGCGATGGAACGGACCTTCCCATTCCGCATGCACCCGCCCGGTCCAGACGACCCGGTACTCGCTGATGCAGCGATCAAAGCGGCCGCCCTCTTCGGAATTATGGAAATGAGACAACGTCCTGCCGGAGACCTCCGCCAAGTTCAGGTACCGTGCGTCCTGTGGATTGCTCGTATCAGAGGACTCCGCCTGGACGGTGGTGGTCAGCTCGAATCCGTCCCGATTCCCCGCTTCGAGAGCGGCCTGCAGCAGAAAGTGAAGCGTTCCGTCACAGTCGCCTGCCAACAGCACCGCGCAGGCCCGGGTTCTCGACCCGGCGATGGGCTGATCCCACTGCGCCACTTCCCTTCCGGCGCAATCCACCGCGGTCTGATAGATCAGCAGGGAGGTATCGTCGGGAGACGAGATCTCCCAATCCCCGCAGCGCCAGGAATCCTCGAGATTCCGCAAAGACAGGATCTCCGCATTCGCTCTCCACGTCCTGTCCAGATCGCGCAACCACTCTTCGAGGGCGTGGCCGGAATGAGCCGCCCTCTCGGAGGTCACGGAATGAACCAGCCGGGCCGCCCAGGGATGCTGTGCCGCCAGGCACTCCCGCAACGCGGACGGATCGGTGAACAACCAGCAGGCAAGAACCGAGCGGGCGTCAGTATTCACCGTATGGTTTTCGCCCAGCAGCGTCAACAACTCGGCGACCTGCATCCATCGGAAACGGGAATCCAGTTCCTCCACGCGCTGGGGCACCGGGACCACGCGGTTGCAGTTCCGTTTGCCCAGGAAGCGGCTGTTCTGTTCCGATTGCAGTTGGTTGCAGAGGGACCGCTCCGTCGACTGCGCCAGGCCCAGATAAGGAGTGTCCGCCCCGCCGTGAACGACTTCGTAGTTGCTCCGGGTGGCCTGCACCGTCGGCGCTAACTGCACGCCGTTGACATTGCCCGGCTCGGCTTTCGCATGGCCCAGGATCCACCACTGCCCCTGCTGCCGGCAGACCAGGAAACAGAGCAGGCCGATCTCCGACTGGTCAATGATGGGTTGAGTCCGGCACTTCCCCTCCGCCATTGAGAAGTAGCGCACTCCCACCACGCGGAAGAACCGCCCTGTCCTGTGCGTCAAGAAGCCGTTTTCATCCCATTGCCACTGGCGGGAATCGCCAAAGGGGATGCGCCGGACCTGAAGCTGCGCGTGCAGGTATTGCTCCTTCAGCCAGCCTCTCCATTTCTGGGACGGCTTCGTCAGATCATCGTTCCGTCGCACGGAAACGCCGGTGTGAGCTATGATATTGCGGGACAGGCGCACAGGTCTATCAGGCTGCAGGCGGTACGGTGATGTCACAGCAGTGTTCCTTGTTTCCGGCAGGCTCACAGGCCTCAACCAAAGCACTCGTATCGGCGGGAGCCCTTCTGGGATCCTCTGGCGGTATCGTACCTCCGCGCACGCGTGTCGGCAAGGCTTTCTGCCCGCCGGCCGATCTCTCCCGCCGGCGGACCGGAATTACGATGCGCTGAGCCAATCCGTGTATTGGTCAAACAGGTACCGCGAATCGTGCGGGCCCGGCGAGGCCTCCGGATGATACTGCACGGAGAACGCCCTGCATCTGGCCGACCGAATCCCTTCGCACGTGTGGTCGTTCAGATTCAGATGGGTCATCTCTACATCGAGGTGCTTGAGCGAGTCAAGATCGACGCAGAAGCCGTGGTTCTGGCTGGTGATCTCGATCTTGCCGGTGTCGAGGTTTTTCACGGGGTGGTTGGCACCGCGATGGCCGAACTTGAGCTTGTAGGTCCGGCCGCCCAGGGCCAGGCCCAGGATCTGATGGCCGAGACAAATCCCAAAGATGGGCACTTTGCCCAGCAGGGCCTGGACCGTCTCGACGGCGTAGGTGACGGCCGCCGGATCGCCCGGACCATTGCTCAGGAACACGCCATCCGGTTTTCGCGCCAGGACCTCCTTCGCGGTCGTCTGCGCCGGCACGACGGTGACGTCGCAGCCATGCGAAACGAGCAGTCGTAGGATGTTCTGCTTGATGCCGAAATCGAAGGCCACGATCTTGTATTTTGCCGGCGGCGCCGTCCGATCAGGGCTCAGGACATTGACAACACCTTCCTTCCAGTGATACGGCTTATCGACGGTCACGTCCTTGACGATGTCCCGCCCGACCAGCCCCGGGTATTCCTGGAGTAGCTGAGCCAGCTTCCTCGCATCCGTCTCGGTCGAGGAGATGATGCCGCGCATGGCGCCCTGGGTGCGAATGTGGCGGACGAGCCGGCGCGTGTCGATCCCCGCAAGGCCGACGACGCCGCTCTTCTGGAGGTACTCGTCGAGGGTGGCCCCGCTGCGCCAGTTGCTCGGGTAGGGGCAGTTCTCCTTGACGACGAACCCGGCCACGAAGAGCTTGCGCGACTCCCAATCCTCGGGGTTCGTGCCGTAGTTGCCGATGAGCGGATACGTCATCGTGATAATCTGCTCATGGTACGAGGGGTCGGTGAGGATTTCCTGATAGCCGGACATGCTCGTGTTGAACACGACCTCGCCGCACCGCTGGCCGGCGGCGCCAAACGCCTGGCCTTCGAAGAACGTGCCATCCTCTAAAAGTAGTACCGCTTTCACAACGCAAGCCCCGTCTGAAATTTATGATTTATGAATTATGAATTATGATTTGAAAGACGGCGCCCGTTCCGTCATTCGGTCCGTGCCTTCCACTCCAAATCGTAAATCATAAATCATCGATAGTAAAGTTGTATCGGTTTCACGTTGATCTTCTTGGCCCGCACGGTTTCGATGGCCTTGACGACGGCCTCCGCCCCGCGCATGGTCGTGACATAGGGAACGAGACGATCCACGGCGCTGCGCCGGATCGAGAACGAGTCGAGGATCGGCTGCTTGCCCGCCGCGGTATTGATGATGAGGTCGATCTGCCGGTTGATGATCGCGTCGACAATGTTCGGCCGGCCCTCCGACATCTTCAGGGCGAACTCCGACGCGATGTTGTTCTTGATGAACTCGATGCACGTGCCCTTGGTGGCGACGATCTTGAACCCCATCGCCCGCAGCCGCTTGGCCAGGCCCACCGCCTTGGCCTTGTCGGCGTCCTTGACGCTGAACAGCACGCTGCCCGCGGTGGGCAAAGCATTGCCCGCGGCGATCTGGGATTTCGCATAGGCCGTGCCGAAGTTGTCGGAAAGGCCCATGACCTCGCCCGTCGAGAGCATCTCGGGGCCGAGCAGCACGTCGGTGCCCGGGAACTTCAGGAACGGGAATACCGACTCCTTCACCGCATAGTGGCTTGGGATCACCTCCTGCGTGAATCCGAGTTCTTCCAGGGTCATGCCCGCCATGACCTTGGCCGCCAGCTTCGCCAAGGGTACGCCGATGGCCTTGCTCACGAAGGGGACCGTGCGCGAGGCCCGCGGGTTCACTTCGAGAATATAGATCCGGCCGTCCTTGATGGCGTACTGGATGTTCATCAACCCCTTGACCTTCAGCTCCTTGCCCAGAAGCTTCGTCTGCCGCGAGACCTCGGCGATGAGTTCTTTCGACAGGTTGACGGGCGGGATCGAGCAGGCGCTGTCGCCGGAATGGACGCCGGCCTCCTCGATATGCTCCATGATGCCGCCGATGACAACATGCTGGTCGTCGCAGAGCGCATCCACATCCAGCTCGGTCGCGTCGCCGAGGAATTTGTCGATCAGGATCGGGTGATCGCCGGAGACGTCGATCGCCTCCATAACGCACGCTTTGAGACTGTCCTCGTCATAGACCACCCGCATGGCGCGGCCACCCAGAACGAAGGACGGGCGAATGAGCAGGGGGAAGCCGAGCTGGTGCGCGATCTCGAGCGTCTGCTCGTAGCTGGTCGCGGTGCCGCTTTCGGGCTGGAGCAGGCCCAGTTTGTGGACCAGGCGGTTGAACCGCTCGCGGTCTTCCGCCAAGTCGATGCTGTCGGGTGAAGTGCCGACGATCTTGACGCCCGCCTTCTCCAGCGGGACAGCGAGCTTCAGCGGGGTCTGGCCGCCGAACTGGACGATGACGCCGTCGGGTTTCTCCTTCTCCACGATGGACATCACGTCCTCGAACGTCAACGGCTCGAAGTACAACCGGTCGGACGTGTCGTAGTCCGTACTGACCGTCTCCGGATTGCAGTTGACCATGATGGATTCGACGCCGATCTCGCGCAGGGCCATCGCCGCATGAACACAGCAGTAATCGAACTCGATGCCCTGCCCGATGCGGTTCGGCCCGCCGCCCAGAATGATGATCTTGCGCCGGTTCGTCGGATTCGCCTCGCACTCGCTCTCATAGGTCGAGTACAGGTACGGCGTGGCCGCTTCGAACTCCGCCCCGCACGTATCCACCATCTTGTAGACGCAGTCGATACCGAGCGACTGGCGGTGTCGGCGGAATTGCAGCTCCGGCACGCCCGCGAGGGAGGCCAGGTACTTGTCGCTGAAGCCGTACTGCTTCGCCTGCTCCAGCAGGGCCTTCTCGGGCAGCTTGCCCTTCTGCGCCACGAGCTTCGCTTCCAGCCCGATGATGTCCTTGATGTTGTCCAGGAACCATGGATCGATCTTGGTCAGCGAGAAGATTTCCTGGACGGGCATGTCCCGCCGCAGGGCCTCCGCGACGTACCAGAGCTTGTCCCAGCAGTTCTTGCGCAGCTTGTCCTTCAACTTGTCCGACGGCAGTGACCGGTCCACACGCCGGTCGTCCAGGGCGTACCGATCGATCTCCAATGAGCGAATCGCCTTTTGCATCGCCTCTTTGAATGTTCGGCCGATAGCCATTGCCTCACCGACGGATTTCATCTGGATCGTCAGCTCGGCGGGCGTCTGCGGGAACTTCTCGAACGTGAACCGCGGCCACTTGACGACACAGTAGTCAATCGTCGGCTCGAAACAGGCTGGCGTCTTCTTCGTGATGTCGTTGGGAATCTCGTCGAGGGTGTACCCCACTGCCAGCAGCGAGGCGATCTTGGCAATGGGAAAGCCCGTGGCCTTCGAGGCCAGGGCCGAGCTGCGGGAGACGCGGGGGTTCATCTCGATCACGTAGAGCTTGCCGTTCTCGGGGTGAACGGCGAACTGGATGTTCGAGCCGCCCGTCTCAACGCCAATGGCCCGGATGATCTTCAGGGCCGCATCGCGCATGATCTGGTATTCTTTGTCGGTCAGGGTCTGGGCCGGGGCGACCGTGACGCTGTCGCCCGTGTGAATCCCCATCGGATCGAGGTTCTCGATCGAGCAGACGATGACGACGTTGTCCTTGCGGTCCCGCATCACCTCCAGCTCGTATTCCTTCCATCCGATGACGGACTCCTCGATGAGGACCTCGCTCTTGGGCGAGAGGCTCAGGCCCCAGTGCACATACTTGTCGTACTCCTCCGCGTTGTAGGCAATGTTGCCCCCGGTGCCGCCGAGGGTGTAGGAGGGCCGGATGATGGCGGGAAAGCCTGTGAGCTCGACGATCTTCTTGGCCTCTTCCCACGTGTGAGCACAGCCACTTTTCGGCACTTGCAGGCCGATATCGAGGATAGTCTTCTTGAAGAGGTCCCGCTCCTCGGCCTTCTTGATGGCCCGCAGATTGGCTCCCAGCAGCCGGACGCCGTATTTCTTCAATACTCCACTTTCCGCCAAGGCCACGGCCGTATTGAGGCCGGTCTGTCCGCCCAGTGTCGGCAGCAGGCTATCGGGTTTCTCCCGGCGGATCACCTTCTCGACCACCTCCGGCGTGATCGGCTCAATGTAGGTCCGGTCGGCCAATTCCGGATCGGTCATGATCGTCGCCGGGTTGCTGTTGACCAGGACGACCTTGAAACCCTCCTTCCGGAGCACTTTGCAGGCCTGGGTTCCCGAATAGTCGAACTCGCAGGCCTGACCGATGACGATAGGCCCGGAGCCGATGATCAGTATCTTGTGGATATCCTTACGTTTCGGCATACTACCCGCTACCTTCGGCCTCCTGTTGCTTTACGGAGCGTGCAGGCAGGGAGTTTGTCATATTGCTGGGGATTGGTCGTAGATGCGCGATCTATCGCATCTGAGGGCCCTGACGCAACCAACTATCCATTGCCGCCGCCGCTTCGCGCCCGCTGTTGATCGCCCGGACCACCAGCGAAGCGCCACTGATTGTATCGCCAGCCGCGAAGACCCACGGCTCACTGGTCTGGTAACCGTCCACTATTACATTCCCTTTGGCGTCAAGTTGCAAGCCCAAATCTCGCACCAAGCCCTCCCGGGTGACATGCAAAAAGCCCAGGGCCAGTAGAACGAGATCGGCCTTCAGGATAAACTCCGTTCCCGGCAGCTCGTTGAGCTTCCAGTTACCATCGGTGTTGAGCCACTCGACTTCGCACCCGTGCAATTCCTTAACGTTGCCATTATCGCCTGCGAAGGCCTTCGTCAGGATGGACCAGCGGCGTTCGCAGCCTTCTTCGTGCGAAGAGGATGTTCTCATGATGCGGGGCCACGTCGGCCAGGGCGTATCCACCGGCCGCGTCTCCGGCGGCTTGGGCAGAATCTCCAACTGGTAGATCTTCTTGGCCCGCTGCCGACGGGCGGTGCCGACGCAGTCGCTGCCGGTATCGCCGCCGCCAAGGACGACGACCACCTTGTCCCGCGCGTTGATGCGCGGCACACCATCCAACGGTTCGGCGGCGCAGAGTTTGTTCTGGGCGGTCAGGTAGTCCAAAGCGAAGAAGATGTTGCCCTTCTCCCGGCCGGGCACCGCCATATCGCGCGGCTGGCGAGCGCCCATCGTCAGGCAGATGCAATCGAACCTCTTCCGAAGGTAGGGAGCAGAGACATCCTTGCCGGCGACCACGCCCGTCTGGAATTCGACGCCCTCGGCCCGGAGCTGCGCGAGCCGCCGGTCGAGGATGGCCTTGCCCAGCTTGAAATCGGGGATGCCGTAGCGCAGCATGCCGCCGGCCTGCTCATCTTTCTCGAAGACAACCACGCTGTGGCCGGCCCGGGCCAATTGCTGCGCCGCCGCCAGGCCGGCAGGTCCAGAGCCGATGATCGCCACGCGTTTGCCCATCTTCCGACTGGCGGGCAGCGGCTTGATCCAGCCTTCCTCAAAGCCCCGTTCGACGATCTGATACTCGATGTGCCGGATCAGGACCGGCTCGTCGCTGACAGAGAGCGTGCAGGACGACTCGCACGGCGCGGGGCAGATTCGTCCCGTAATCTCCGGGAAGTTGTTTGTCTCGTGCAGAATCCGGCAGGCCCGTTCCCATTGGCCCTTGTACACTGCCTCGTTCATGTCGGGGATGTTATTGCCCAGCGGGCACCCCGCCCCGTGGCAGAACGGAATCCCACAGTCCATGCAGCGGGCCGCCTGCCGATGGATCGCCTCCGGCGTCAGCGGCAGGTCGATTTCGCTGAAATCGTGAACCCGTTCCTCGACCGGTCGGTGGCCGACCGGTTGACGCTTATGTTTCAAGAATCCCTTTATTTCACCCATGACCCACCTCGTGGCGAGGGCGTCCCGCCCTTGCTCTTCTGTGGCGAGGGCATCTTGCCCTTGTTCTTCTGTGGCGAGGGCATCTTGCCCTTGTTCCTTCGTCGCGACCAAGCCGCCTCGCACTCGATCGGAGCAAGGCCAAGATGGCCTCGCGACGCAAGGGCGAGACGCCCTCGCCACAATGAGCGCGCTTCGCCCATCTCAACCATGGAACACCTCTTCCGTGGCCGGGGTGGTTTCGGTGTCGCGGTGCTCGACGGCGCGCATCCGCTCCAAGGCCTTGCGATAGTCGATGGGAATCACTTTGACGAACCGGCCGACCATGTCCGGCCAAGCCCGCAGAATCGACTTGGCCCTTTCACTACCGGTCCAGTGGAGGTGCCTCTCGATCAGGTCGTAGAGAACCGCTTTGTCCTGCTCCTGCCAAACCGTCTCCAACTCAACCATGTCCAGGTTGCACAGCGTGTCGAACAACTGCATTTCGTCGAGCACGTAGGCCAGGCCGCCGCTCATGCCGGCGGCGAAGTTGCAGCCGGTCTGGCCGAGAATGACGACGGTCCCGCCGGTCATGTACTCGCAGCCATGATCGCCCACGCCTTCCACGACGGCGGTCACCCCACTGTTGCGGACCGCGAACCGCTCGCCCGCCATGCCGTTGATGAAGACCTCGCCGCTGGTGCCCCCGTAGAGCAGCGTATTGCCGACGATGATATTCTCATGGGCCGCAAAGGGCGATTTCTCCGGCGTCTGAACAACAATGCGACCGCCCGACAGCCCTTTTCCCAGATAATCATTACTGTCGCCGATCAGCCGCAAGATCACGCCCGGCGCCAAAAATGCGCCGAAGCTCTGCCCCGCCGAACCGTGAAAGACCACTTCGAGCGAGCCATCGGGCAATCCCTTCGGGCCGTACTTCTTGACAATGCGGTTACTGATGATGGCTCCGACCGCCCGGTTGATATTGCGGATAGGCATCTCGATCCGCATTTGTGTCGGGTCTTCGTCGCCGACCTTTTCAAGGATCTGCCAATCCAGATGATCCGCGAGCCGGTCCGGCTGACAAACAGTGCACCGCGTAGCCCGACCATCCGACGTGTCCGGCTGATGGAAAATGGCGGAGTAATCCAGCCCCTTCGCCTTCCAGTGCGAGATCGCTTTCTGCATCCGCAGCCGATCCGACCGACCGACCAGATCCTCGAACTTGCGAAAACCCAGTTCGGCCATGATCTGCCGGACCTCTTCGGCAACAAAGAGCAGGTATCGTTGCAGGTACTCGGGCTTGCCCGCAAAGCGTTTGCGTAGTTCCGGGTCCTGGGTGGCAATCCCAAAGGCACAGGCCCCCTCGTGACATTTGCGCAGCAACGTGCAGCCGAAGGTCACCAGGGCCACGGTGCCAAACCCGAACCGCTCGGCCCCGAGCAGCGCGCCGATGACGACGTCGCGGCCGGTTCGGATCTGCCCATCCACCTGGACGCGGATACGGTCGCGCAGGTTGTTCATGACGAGCACCTGCTGCGTCTCCGCCAGGCCGAGTTCCCACGGGCAGCCCGCGTGCTTGATCGAAGAGAGCGGACTGGCGCCGGTGCCCCCGTCGTGGCCGCTGATGAGGACCTCGTCCGCGTTGCCCTTGGCGACCCCCGCCGCAACCGTGCCGACGCCGACTTCGGCGACCAGCTTTACGGAGACCTTCACGCCCGGATTGCTGCACTTGAGGTCGTAGATGAGCTGGGCCAAGTCCTCAATCGAGTAGATGTCGTGGTGCGGCGGCGGCGAGATCAGCGTCACGCCCGGCGTCGAATACCGAAGCTGGGCAATCTCGGCGCTGACTTTGTGTCCGGGTAACTGGCCGCCTTCGCCGGGCTTGGCGCCCTGGGCGATCTTGATCTGCAGTTCCTTCGCATGGGCCAGGTAGTGGATCGTCACGCCGAAGCGGGCGCTGGCGACCTGCTTGATGCCACAATTCTTCGAATCGCCGTTCGGCTCCGGCACGTACCGCTGCGGGTCTTCGCCCCCTTCGCCGGTATTGCTCATGCCACCGAGGCGGTTCATGGCGACAGCGAGGCACTCGTGGGCCTCCTTGCTGATCGAGCCGTGGCTCATCGCGCCGGTGCGGAAGCGTTTGACGATCTCCTCGGCGGGCTCGACCTCTTCCAGCGGCACAGATTCCCCTGGCACGAATTCGAACAGCCCCCGCAACGTGCACAAGGCCCTGGATTGGTCATTGATCGCCTTCGCATAGGCCACGTAGGAACGGTGGTCATTGTTCTGGACGGCCTGTTGCAGTTTGGAAATGGTCGTCGGATTCCAAAGGTGCCGTTCGCCCGAGTGGCGGAAATGATAGTCGCCTCCAAAGTCCAGGTCCATCGCGCCCGCAGGGCGCGGCTGGAAGGCCGATTGATGGCGTTCGAGCGTCTCTTGGGCGATCTCCTCCAGGCCCACGCCGGCGATGCGCGAGCTGGTGCCGGTGAAGTAGGTCCCCACCACGTCGCGATCAAGTCCGATGGCTTCGAACAGTTGGGCCCCCGCGTAGCTGCGCAGGGTCGAGATGCCCATCTTGCTCATCGTCTTGAGGATACCCTTCTTGACCGCAGCGATGTAGTTGTCCGCGATCTGCACGGGTTCCAACTCCGCTCCGAGCTCGCCCTGGCGTTTGAGCTCGTCGAGCGCTTCGAACGCCATGTACGGATTGATCGCGTTGGCGCCGTAGCCGCAGAGCAGGCAAAAGTGCATAACCTCGCGGGGTTCGCCGCTTTCGACGATCAGTCCGGCCTCGTGCCGCAGGCCCTTATTGAGCAGTGCGTGGT
>CAYHAJ010000223.1:0-5763 GCA_964354535.1 uncultured Pirellulales bacterium | reverse complement strand
GCGACTCGCAATGACATCAACGGGTCTGGTGCATCGCGAACGAAGATCGTAGGGTGGGCTGTGCCGACCAATCTCCTGATCATCCTTCTGCTGAGGGTGCCGGCCGTGTGGGCGCAGCAGCAGGGCACGCCGCATCTCGGTTACGTCTACCCTGCCGGCGGGCGGCAGGGTACTACCTTCCAAGTCAAGATCGGCGGGCGATTCCTGGACGGTGTGACGGACGTGACCATCTCCGGCGGCGGTCTGGAAGCCAGGGTCGTCACGCAGGACAAGCCTCTGAGCCAGCAACAGATCAACGGACTGCGAGAGAAGCTCCAGGAACTGGCGAAGAAGGAGCGGGAGGCCGCGACTCTGAAGGAAATGGCTGAAATCAGGGACCAGATCTCCGCCTCGTTTAAGCGCCTGGCCAATCCCGCGCTCGCGGAGGTCGTCACGGTGGAGGTGACGGCGGCCCCCGATGCGGCTCTCGGTAAGCGCGAGCTGAGACTGGCAACGCCCTTGGGCCTGTCGAATCCCCTCGTGCTGCGTGTCGGCCAATTGCCGGAGTTCTGCGAAAACGAGCCGAGCGGTGCGACCTACCCCGAGACGGTCACCACTCTGCCGGCCACCGTGAATGGTCGGATCGTCCCCAGGGATACGAGCAAGATGCTCTTCCCGGCACGGCAGGGGCAGCAGTTTCAATATGCCGACGTGGATCGGTACCGGTTCGAGGCACACCAAGGGCAGCAGTTGGTCGTCGTCGCCAGCGCGCGGGAGTTGATCCCGTACTTGGCCGATGCGGTCCCCGGCTGGTTCCAGGCCGTCGTGGCGCTGTACGATATCCACGGGAAAGAGTTGGCCTATGACGATGACTACCGTTTCCATCCCGATCCGGTCCTCCATTACGTGATTCCGCGGGACGGCGACTACATTCTCGAAATCAAGGATGCCATTTACCGCGGCCGGGAAGATTTCGTCTACCGCATTGCGATTGGCGAACTGCCGTTTGTGACGAGCATCTTCCCGCTGGGCGGTCCGGCCGGCGCGTCCACCACCGTTGAGCTCAAAGGCTGGAATCTGCCGGTGGATAAACTGACGATGGATGCCCAGGACAAAGAAGCCGGGATCAGTTCCCTGTCTGTATCCAAGGGAGAGCTGGTGTCCAGCCACGTGCCCTTTGCCGTGGACACGCTGCCGGAATGCCTCGAAAAGGAATCGAACGACGCGCTCCAGAATGCCCAGGAGGTTACGCTGCCGATCATTGTCAACGGCCGGATCGACAAGAGCGGTGACTGGGATGTATTCCGGTTCGACGCCCATGCCGGCGGCCAAATTGTCGCGGAGGTGTACGCCCGCCGGCTCGATTCCCCGTTGGACTCCGTGCTCAAGCTGACCGACGCCGACGGCAGGCAGATGGCGTTCAACGATGACCACGAAGACAAAGGATCGGGATTGGACACGCACCACGCGGATTCGCGGATTCTTGCCACTGTGCCGACGGACGGGACCTACTATCTGTACCTGGGCGATGCCCAGCGCAAGGGCGGCTCGGAATATGCTTACCGTCTGCGGATCAGCCCGCCCCGGCCGGATTTTGAGTTGCGCGTCTGCCCATCCGCCATCAACGCGGGCGCCGGCCAGACCATCCCCATCAGTGTCTATGCTCTACGAAAAGATGGCTTCTCGGGCGACATTGCGTTGGCTCTGCAAGGCGTTCCGAGGGCATTTGTTTTGAGTGGTGGCGTTGTGCCCGGCGGCCAGGACCATGTGCCAGTTACCCTGACACTGCCGCCTCTGCCCCGGAACGAGCCGATCAGCCTGCGTCTGGAAGGCCGGGCGACGGTCCAGGGCCGCCCAGTCATCCGGCAGGCGGTACCGGCCGACGACATGATGCAGGCCTTCGCCTACCGGCACCTCGTTCCCGCAACCGACTTGAAGGTTGCGGTCCTGAAACGCGGGGCAGTCCGGACCTCCGTGGAAATCCTCAGCGAGTTACCGGTGAGAATCCCTGTCGATGGGACGGCACAGGTTCGCGTAACGATGCCTGCCAACCGGTTCTTTGAAAAGGTCCGGTTCGAGTTGAGCGAGCCGCCGGAAGGAATCACCGTGAAAGACACGTCCTCCGACCAGAACGGCTCGGGGTCCCCAACGCGTACTTCCGCGTTGGGGGGCCCCACGGACCTCGTGCTGCAAAGCGATGCGGCCAAGGCCAAGCCGGGTCTAAGAGGCAATCTGATTGTTCAGGTGTCCGGCGAGAGAGCGCCGGGGGCCGGAGCCGGAAAGGCGAAAGCGAACCGGCAACGCATCCCCCTGGGCGTGCTGCCGGCGATCCCCTTCGAAATTGTCCCGCCGCAGGGACGCTCGCGTCCCTGAGAACACGAGCAAGTTGCCCGTCCGTCTTCGATTCTACCCTGGAGACGCGGTCTGCGCGTGAGCGATTCAGCATGGTGTCAGACAAATGTGCCGCTTTCTTTCTTTTGACTCGGCGGCGGCGATCCTATACACTCGTTGCCGGACACGGGTTTGCCGGAAATTGCCATGAATTACCTGTTCGACAAAGAGAAGATGTCGCAGCACGTCGTGAAGTACGGCGTGGATACGCGACCGCCACTGTCGCCGGAGCAGGAGCGGGCCAAGCTTCAGGACTATGGCAATTGGCTGGTCGAGCAGTTTCCCGAGGTGTTCGAGACGCTCCTGGTGGGGCCGCGCGACGTGCGGGTCCAGCGGACCTTTCTGCTGCCCAACGCCAAGCGGATCGAGTTGGCGACATTCGTGCTGACGAATCGCGGGCCGGTATTCACGTTTCCGGAGCGGCTGTTCATCGACCGGCCTCACGAGCTGGCGATCCTGGAGAAAGATAAGATCTTCCGGAGGGTATTGGACGAATTGCGCTCCCGATTCCCGGATCGGGCCGTGCCGCGCGTCGGCGTGGTCCATGAGATCGTCTTCGACACGGGCTTCATCAACTCGCTCGATATCGTCGCCAGCAATTTGAAGAACGAGTTGTGGCGGGAAAGGGCAAAAAACGTCCGTATCCTGCTGGAAACGCCCACCGAGGACAAAAACATCAATATCGAGATCCGCCCCACGTACCTGCAGCGCTCCGGCACGTCCGCCGGCACCGTAGCCCCGGATGACATGAAATTCGGGGTCGTCGTCAATGCAGACATCAACAACCGGCAAATGGCTGCCGACCTCACGAAAGCCGAGATCAGCGATATCCTGGCCTTTGCCAGCGATTACGTCCCCGAAGAGCTGATAAAATTCCTCAACAACGAAGAGTGAAGCAGGAATCGGACCTATAATCCGTTTCCCGGACCGATAAATCGCCAAAACCGCGTTTTCTGTGCTTGACAGGGGGTCTGCGGGCGACGGTTTTGACTGAAATAGGTGCGCGTGGTGACAAAATGGAGACAGGATGAAGAAAGGGCCGAGAGTAGCTCAGCCCTTTCGGAGATTCGGGCATTGACCGACCTCGGAGAATGCCAGCTAAGCAGCGAATTTCATGGCTTCACGACCCGGTTGTAGATCCGCGCATCGTCGATCAGGCCGGACCAGAAGGTGCCCGGGGTGCGGGTGCTGCCGGCACCGAGGTAGAGCCCGTTGATCGAGAACGGCAGGCTGGTGAGTGGGCCGCGGGCCACTTCCACGTCATCGACGTACAGAATCCTGTTCGCACCGTCCCAAATCAAGCCCACCCGATGCCACGCGTCATCTGTGACGACCATGGGCGATTGCAGGTTCTTCGCGCCATTGCGTCCCGCCTCGTTGAGTTCGGTCACCAGCACGCCACTCGTCGCGGCCGCGCGCAGCCAGTTGGCCCCGTTGTCCTGCGCGAGGATCATCTGGCCCGGGGCCCCGCCTTTGACCCAGGCAAAGACGCTGAAGACCCCTACGGCGGGGTTCACGACGAATGGGGTCTTGACATAATCATCGATGCCATCAAGCTGTAGGGCCCCCTTCACCTGGCCGCCGGTCGGCTGCCAGATCGGATTGCCCACCAGGGTGCCGTCGTTAGTCCCCGCGCTGTCGGCGGCAATCATCCCAGAAGTCTCATCCAGCCTCCAAGACGCAGCGAGTCTGGGATCGTTCACGTCTTGCCCCCAGTAGCTCATCAAAACCTCCAGGTCCTTCGCATCGACCTTGCCGTCGCCCCAGGGCAGGGGCCCTATATCCACCGCTGGGTCATCTTTGCCCCAGGATTCGATGAGTCTCAGAAGGTCTTGGATGTCCACTTTCTCATCGCCGTTGAAGTCAACCATGGGAATGATCGGCGCTTGCCACGAATCCCAGGGTGAACTGCGGTTGCTGCCAAAATACAGGGTGCGACCATCCAGTGAAATGCGTGGTAGAAAATCCAGGCCGGGCCCGTTGACCTTCGGCCCCAGGTTCACCGGTGTTTGCCAGGGATCGGAGAGACTCGCTCGCCGTGTCATCCAAAAATCACTGTTGCCATATCCCCCCGGCCGGGGACTGGCATTGTCGTCGAACATGAGCAGCAGCCCATCCGGAGAAAGCCCTACACCGTCTTCATTGTAGGCACTATTCACAACTGGCCCAAGATTCGCAGGCTCGCCCCAGGGGTCTTTCGCGGTGGCCCGCTTTGTCACGTAAATGTCCCAGCCACCATATCCCCCGGGCCGACTCGACATAAAGTACAGTTCCAGACCGTTTGCCGGTATCCACACGTTGGCGTCGATAGCAGAGGTGTTGATCGGCGGGCCCAGGTTCACGGCTGGACCCCAGGGGGCGCTGCGGCTGGCGCGGGTAGTCATATAGATGTCGCCACTGCCAAAACCCCCGGGGCGGCTGGACTGGAAATAGAGCGTCAGCCCGTCGGTAGAGATGGATGCCAACCAGTCGTTCTGTGCGCTGTTGACTGCAGGCCCCAGGCTCACCGCGGGACCCCAATCGTCGTCCACCGAGGCGCGTGTCAGTACGTACAGGTCAATGTTGTCAGCGCTCAACCACCGGTCGATATACATCTCCAGCCCATCGGAGGAAAAGCAATCGATGTCGTCGGTGGGCAATACATGGACCGAGCCGAACTTCACCGGCTCGCCAAAGGTGAAATCGGCTCTTACATTGGACGTGGTGCCCAGCACCACGACCACACACGCCAAAGTCAGAAAGCTCCTCGTCGCATTCATGGTTGTCTACCTCCATTTTCCGGTCGCGTTCGCGGCCTGTTTCCATTCGCTCGGACCTTCTTCTCATGCACATTTGGTAGCCCTTTGATTGCCTTGGTGGGTGGACCACGTCCTCGCGCGTTGCCCCATCTGAGCCCTGTCCAACTCCGGATGATTCTGGAACTGCGGTGCCGTTCCATCGTGCTGCCCTTTCCAAGAGGTTTCCGTTGTCTTCATAGGCTTCTTGGGGAAAAGTCTCTGATCTTGCGCCAAATCTCGGTCCTTTCTGGCGGGCACGCGGAAATCTCGCCTATCCCGACATCCCCAGTGATCCGTTCCTGGATAAGTTCTTGCCCTGAGGGCGGTTATGAAGTAGAGTCGAACCAGCGGCTTATTGACAAACCGGGTTGAAGAACCGGTTCCGACACCAAAAAGGACAGATCTGCGAGCGGGCAAGACCGCGGGCAGGTCTATCGGCAGGGGAACGGGGCATGGGTCGCGGCGATTACACAGACATGGGCGGCACGGGAGAGGCGTTTCTTACGACCCACTGGTCTTTGATCGAGGGGGCAGGTTCAAGCGACCAGGCGGGGAACCAGGCCCTGATCGGCCTTCTGCTGCAACGGTACTGGAAACCGGTCTACTGCTATCTGCG
>CAYHAJ010000222.1:0-17850 GCA_964354535.1 uncultured Pirellulales bacterium | reverse complement strand
AGCCGCCCTCGCATGAAGCAAAGACAACCTGGAACGATCCCCTCAAGCCGCCGACCGGCGGAGACGCGGAGGGTATGTCGATAACTCCCATCGCCTTATATGGCCGCGCAGGCTCGGGGTATTCGCTTGTTTTGGGCCTAGCAAGGGTCCTCTGTCGGCGTGCACCATGACTTTTCCCGATCCTCCGATCAGGATCTCCGCCAGACCTTGCAGCTTTTGGCCGCTGACGTACTTCAGCGGATAGCCCTCGATCTGAAAGCGCGTCTCATCCTCTGCCGCGGCCAAGGTCTGCTGCTGAGTCTGGGGCGGAGCCGGCATCTGCGCCGGCGCCGGCTCCACGGGTGAAGGTGACGCGGGGGCTTCCTGGGCCAGAGCGACGCCGACGCTGATCAAGATCGTGGTGCAGCCTACGCCCAGCGTCCACCGCTTGCCGATTCTCGGGTTGCTGCACCGATCGCTGATGATCCTGCGAATTCTCCTGTTCATGGTCTTTTCCCTTCCCATCACGGCGGGTAAGAATACCGTTTGTTCCTGGGTAGCCAGGCCCAAGAGGGTCTGGGCGTAATCCTCACCCCGGTGCCCGGTCGCCAGGACCCAGTCATCGCACGCCTGCTCGCTGAGCGTCAGCAGCCGGCCCCGGGCCCACCACAAGAGGGGGTGCCACGGGAACAGGGCCGGCAGCACTTCCGCAAACAGGCTGCTCAGATGATCCCGCCGCCGCCAGTGGGCCAACTCATGGCAAAAGACGCTGGCCCAATCCGTGCCTGGGGGACTGTCTGCCGCGGCCCTTTGCAGGAGCAGAATCGGAGCGCGGACCCAACACCAAATGACGGGACTGCGCACCTTCTCGCTGCCGCGAATTCGAACCGGCTTCTCGATCCCGAGTCTGCTCCTGGCCTCCTCGATCGTGCGCGCCATGGGTTCGGCCTCCAGGGGCGCCGCCGTGCGCAGCAGGTGCGCGCCCAAGAGAAAACGCCAGGACAGTCGCAGCAGCAGCACCAGGGTGGCCGTAAGCCAGCCAAGCACCGCGACGATGCCCCACGGAATACGTCCCGCTGTTATGGAAGACGCCGGGACGGCCTCCGCGACCGTCCACGGCGTGAGGTCGTATGCGATCTCGTCTGCGAGTGGGGACGTTGGCAGGGGCGGAGCCGTCGCGATCTCAGGTGCCGGCAGGATGACTCTGGGGACGAGAATCCCAGCGCCGCAGTGCCGCGCCCACAGATACAGCCCCGGCATGAGCACCGCGGCCGAGAGGCCCGTGAGCAGGATCAGATGGGCGTGCGCCGGCCGGCGCCGCAGCGCGTAGCTGATCGCCAGACCCACGGCCACACAGGCGTGCCCTGCATGAGCAGGAGCAGCCTCAAGTCCCCCAGCAGCAGTTCGCCATTCATGGTTTCCTCTCCTTTCGCTTTTTATCGACCCTCGCGCGGCCCCCGCGACACCATTCGTCGCGGAGGCCGCGCGATTGATCGGGCATCTGGTGCGAAAGATGTGCCCGCTCTTGTTGGGTCTGCCTTGCCCCCGGCTACTTGGCCGGTCTATCCTTTGGACCTCGATCCAGGCTTTGTTCGAGCATCTCGCGCATCTGTTGCATCTGCTCATGCAACTCCTTCATCTGGACGCGGAGCTCTCTCACTTCGGCTTCGAGCTGAGGATTGTCCGCAGGTCCTTGGATGACGCGCGCCGGTCCGTCCGGCGTCCTCTTCTCGATCTTGACATTCTCCTCGACGACACGATACTCGCGCTTCGGAGCTGCGACTACCGCCGCTTTCCTGCCTTTGAGGCCCCGCGATTCCTGTTCGATGGCGCCGATTTGCGCCCGGATCGCCTCGAGTAGTCTGCGCTGGGCTTTCGTCTTCTCGGCTTCCAGGTCGGGCTCCTCTCTCAGAGCCTGCGCCAGCTTCTCCGCACGCATCCGGAGGTGTTGGAGCTTCTCTTCCCGGTCCCGTTCTTCCGCGGCGGAGTCCCGCAATACTATCTCCCGTCGGACCTCCACCTGGGGATATTGGGGCTCGTTCAACTTCCTGCGTTTGAGATCATCCGCTTGCGCGCGCTTGAGCTCCTCCATTTCTTTCTCGAGGAGGACCTTTTTGTCGCGGATCTTCTCCAGTTCGGACTTCAGTTCTTGCGCTTCCTGATCCTGGCCATCTCGGAGCCCCTTGAGCTCGCGTTCCAGTTTCTGCGCCCGTTGCTCCAACTCCTCGTGTTCCTGCCTCAAGACCTCGAATCTGGCTTCGCGCTCGGGCTCCGGCGGATCTTTGGGGCCTATCTTGCGCGGCCCACGATCGGGCGCTTGCGGCAAGTCTCCCAAGAGCGGCACTTTTTTCAGGCTCATCTTGCGTGGCGCTCGCTCGGGCGTTTCCAAGCGGCTCTTCATCTGCTCGATCTGGTCGACCAGCAGCTTGAGCTCGATCTGCTGGACCTGCCTCTCTTCTTCAGACAGATCGTTGCCCGGACGCAGCATCTCCTTCTTCTCGCCCGCCTGCTGCATGAGCCGTTCGAGCACGCGTTTCATCGCGACCCGTTGTTGCTCCGTTCCCGGCGACTCTCGCACTTCGATCTCGCGGCGCTCCTTGACAACCTTGGTGGGCCGAGGGTCCTTCAGGTCGGGCTTGGTGGGCCGGGGTTGTGCCACCGCCACCCCAACCGTGGCGCCGACGGCCAACAGGCCCACAGCCAACGCCCAGCGCGCCCCGATTCTCGGGTCGCTCCCCTTGTCGGTGATGATTCTGCGAATCCTTTGATTCATGGTCTTTCCCTTTCCAATCGTGGTCGGTAAGAATGCCATTTGCCTCTCTGCCGCGAGGCCCAGTAACAGTTCCGCATAATCGGCGTCGTTCTGTCCGGTCGCCAGGACCCAGTCGTCGCACGCCTGCTCGCTGAGTCGCAGCAGCCGGTCCTTGGCCCACCACAACAGCGGATGCCAGGGGAGGGCGGCCGTCAGTACTTCCGTGACCAGGCCAGTGACATGATCGCGACGCCTCCAGTGCGATATCTCGTGACAGAAGACCCCCGTCCAATCGGTCCGATCTCCCGCGCGGGACGCGTTCTCCTGGACCAGCAGCACCGGCTCCCGGCTCCAACCCCAGATCACAGGGCTGTGGACGCTCCCGCTGCGGCGAATCTGGATCGACTTTTCGACTCCGAGTCTGCCCTGGGCCGTGTCCAGGGCCCGATGAATCGGCTCATTGTCCAAGGACTGGGCTGTCTGCACCACGCGCCAACCCAGGAGGAAGCGCAGCACCAGCCGTAGTAGCAGAAGTGCGGTCGCTGTGCTCCAAGAGACAATCAGGATCACGCTCCACGGCACGCGTATCCTCGCACGAGGTGCAGGAATCGCCCCGATCGACTCTTCTCTGGATAGAGTTGACTCATCGGTGCTCTCGGCGACCAGCAGGTCGTGGAGCGGGCTGATGTCCGTCGCCCCGTCCTCGTGGCGAGGCCATCCTGGCCTCGCCTCGTCAGGTCCAACCGAGCCCATCGTGTCAGAAGTCCAAGGGCCAGGGTCCCCAAACGCAATCAGTTCGCGTTTGGGAACCCACGATGCCCTCGCCACGGCGGAGGTGTTACCTGGTGAGGTTGGCTTCGACGCGAAGACGCCAAGCCCGGAGTATCTGGCGGACAGATACAAGCCCGGCATGAACACCGACATCAGCAGGGCCGTGAGCAGAGCCTGATGGGCTCGGGCCGGCCTGTGCCGCAACGCGTAACTGGCCGCCAGGCCCACGGCCAGGCAGGCCGTGCCCTGCACAAGCAGGAGCAGCCACGGTCCCTCGGAAATCAGCTCGTCGATCATGGTTTCCTCTCCTTCCGCTTTTCTTCGATCAGGGTGCGAAGCTCATCCAATTCGTCATTGCTCAGATCGCTCTGGCGGATCAGATGCTGGAACATGGCCACCGCGTCGCCCTCGAAAACTCGCTTGAGGAATCCTCGCACCGACCCTGCCCCGGCTTCCTCCCGGCTGGCCCTTGGGATGTAGATGTAGCTCTTGCCCGCGGCCCGATGCTCCAGCCAGCCGGCCTTTTCCAGCTTCTGCAGGACCGTCAGTACGGTCGTATACGCCAGTTTCTTGCGGCGGCCCAATTCCTTGAGGACATCATGCACGCTGGCCTCACCGCGTCGCCAAACCACCTCCATGACGGCCCGCTGCAACTCGCCCAGATTGTCGAGTGACGGTTTGTCCATGCGATTCACCTCCCGTTCGAACCGTTCGGCCACATCTACGATCCACAGAAGTACTATAGTAAGTAGTAGATGTCAACAGAAAAAAGGTAGGATCGGCAAGAATTTTTTTGTTGCGCCCCGAGCTCTGTGGGTGACTACGGTTCATGGGAGACCGACTCGGGATTTGTCATGCTGAGCGAAGCAAAGCATCTCTGGGCACCGGGAACGCTCAGGGGGTCAACGCTCAACTCTTACGCGCATGAGGCCCAGAAACATCGCTCCCATCCCTGGTTCTCGCGTCCTGTAAAGAGTTGAGCGTTGACCCCCATCACCTGCGTGCGAGTCTGTCTACTGTGCCTGCCCGCGAGTCGTGTCCGGTTCCTTGCCGGTATTTGTGCTGGAGATCACCATTTCGATCACGCCAAGATCGACGGCCTTTTGTGCTGCCTCCTTGCCTTCGGGAATGGCGAACTCCCGCTCGGCCTCCGCGATCCTCTTGACGAGCGGCATCAGGCCTCCGCTTGGGGTCTTCTCAACCATGAGGTCCGTCAGCTCCAGTTTCAGGCGATACTTGCCGGGAGGCACATCCTTGACTTGGAAGGCTCCGTTCTGTTCCAGCGTCAGTTCCACGCCGTGGGAGTCTCTCTCTCCGCGTCCTTCGGGTGTGAACCGGGCGTGGAAGCGACGCTTACCGATGAGGATGTTGCCCAGGTCCGCGTGGCCGGAGAACTGAATACGGCCCACGAGGGTGCCGCCGTCGGGAGCGACGGAAACCGCCTTGCCGTTATGCCACTCGTAGGCGTAGGTGTGGTCGTTCGGGTCGGAACTGCTCAGGATGGTTCCCTCCGGGATTCCATCCATGATGAACGCGCCGAGCTTCTCGAAATCGGGCTTGAGGTCGATCTGGGAGCGTTTGACGACGATCTTGGAATGGTTCTCCTTTCCCGCAACGGTTCTGGTCGTGGTGGTTGCGCTCTCAGCCGTGGCGATGAAGCGACCATCAATCTTTTCCAAACGCACCTCCGAGATTTCCAGATGAACCGAGGTCGCGGTCCGATCTTGCAGGCCTTCCGGGCGGGGTGCGGAGACCGGCTTGCCGTAGTACAGATCGTCGGGCCCTTTGTCGATGAGCGCCCGTCGGATGCGGAAGTCGTGTTCGGGATCGATCCAGAGCTTGTACATGCCGTGGTCGGTCTTACCTTCGATCACGCGGCAGGCAAATCCGTCCACTTCCTCCCGTCGCTCCTGGAACACGACCTCATTGGCACTTTTCAAGAGAGCGGCAACGGGCCTCTCGTCGCCGGGCAGATATCCGAAAAGTGTACTGCCCCACATGAAATAGAAGGCCCTTATTCTGCTGCCTTCATCCTTGCGTTGCAGGACGGCGGTGAGAGGGGACGAGTCGCCCCCGGATTGCTGACGATACAGGAACTGCTTGCCGTTGAAGACGCTGCGGCTCACCTGCACCTCCCGGAGTTGACCATTTCGCAACGAGCGCACGCTCACGGTGGCGTCGAGTCTCTTTCCATCCGCGCGCTGCTCCATGACGAGCGCCTGGACGTGTTGGGCCTCGGCAGGGGCGTCGAGGTTGTATAGTTCGCTCTCCACGCGCAGCGCGATCGGCAGCACGGCTCGGTCATGGTACAGCATGGCGTCCAGGACCTTGTCCAACTGTTCCCGCGCCGCCGTGGGTGGCTTGGCATCGGCAGGAGAGAGTGGCGCTGAGCAAGTTTGCGCGAATCCGACGCCGACTGCCAGACCGCTGGCGAGAGCGACGGCAGCCAAGCTCCAGCGCACGCCCGCACGCGGGTTGCCGCAGCCGTCTGCGAGAATGCGGCGGATTCGTCCGGCTAGACTCCGGCGGCTGGTAACCACGCCCGGAATGAACGCGGCCTGGCTTTGGGCAGTCAGGCTGAGCAGCGTGCGCGCGTAGCCGCTGGCCCGTTGTCCGGAGGCGATCACCCAGTCGTCGCAGGCTTCCTCGCTCAGAGCGGCCAGGCGGTGTCGAGCCCACCACAGCAGTGGTTGCCAAGGCAGAATGCAGACCATCAATTCCGCGAAGAGTCCGCTGACGTGGTCGCGCCGCCTGGTGTGGGCCAGTTCATGGCAGAGGATGCTCGGCCAATCCAGCCGGTTATCGCCGAGGCAGGGGCCGCCCGGAATCAGAAGGGTAGAGCGTCGGCCCCAGCACCAGATGACGGGACTATGGGCGTGACCACTGCGGCGCACCTCGACACCAACCCGGACGCCGAGCTTGCCCTTCGCGTGCTCGATCATCTGAAGGAGGAGAGAATCTTCGACCACTTCCGACCGCTTTGCCAGACGCCGGCCGAGCAGGAATTGGGCTGCCAAGCGCAGGAGCAGGATTGTGCTGATGCTGAGCCAAACCGGCAGAATCGCGTGTGTCCATTCGAAGCGTGGTTTCGCGAGCGTCGGTACTGGCACTGGCTCCGGCTCTTGGGCGGGGAGCGCCACGTTTGTCGCCTCGGTCGCGACGGGGCGGTCCGGAATCACCCAGTCGATTGCGGCTGGAACCGGGCGCGGCTCCGACGTGGCGACTGCTCGCTCCGCCACGAGCAGTCCCCACTGGTTCTGTTTGACAACCTGGCGCAAGGCGGGAATCGCCACCGCCGCGACCAGGCTCAAGAGCAAGACTTGGTGGGCCCGCGCCGCACTTCTCCAGAGCAGAAAGCTGCCTCCCAAACCCGCCGCCAGGCAGAGCGTGCTCTGCCACGCGAGCGGCCCCAGCCACGAGTACTCGGCAAGAATCTCGCTGATCATGGTTTGTCCTCCTGTTTCTCTTTCTCTTCGATGGCTCGCTTCAGTTCCGCAAGTTCGTCCGCGTTCAGATCGCTCTCCCGGATCAAGTGCTGGAACAGAGCGACCGCATCGCCTGCGAAGACCCGTTGGAGGAAGCGGCGGACGGAGCCCGCCCCGGCCTCCTCGCGCGTCCGGGTCGGCATATACACGTAGCTCTTGCCCTCGGCCCGATGTGTCAGCCAACCGGCCTTCTCGAGTTTCTGCAGTGCCGAGAGCACGGTAGTATAAGCCAGCTTCTTTTTCTTGCGGTTGAGGCGATCCCGTACCTGGTGCACGCTGGCCTCGCCCAATTCCCAGAGGGTCTCCAGCACCGTCCGTTGCAGGTCGCCCAAATCATCCCACGATTTCCGTTCCATGCCCATACCTCCACTGGGGAGAAGACTATTCGTTACTACTCCAGTACAAAGTACTCCGAGCCATAGTAGATGTCAACAAAAAAAACAGTCCGGAAAAAATTCTCCGGACACCGAGGGCGCCGCAAAACAAGACGGGCCCGGCATCCGTGTGGATGTCGGGCCCGGGATAAGGCTGTGAGGGAAGGGGGGTTACTCTTCCTCTTCCTCCTTCTTCTTGCCGTAGACGGCGACGATTTGTTGCTGGACGTTCGGGGGGACCGGCTCGTAGTGGCTGAGGGTCATGGAGTAGCTGCCGCGGCCGCCGGTGACGCTCTTGAGCTGGCTGGTGTACTGCGACACTTCCGCCAGCGGCACCTGGGCCTTGACGATGATGAAGTTGCCCGGCAGCATCTCCTGGCCGACGACGCGGCCGCGCTTGGAGGACAGGTCGCCCGCGATATCGCCGACGTTCTCGGCGGGGATCGTGATCTCGATATTCACGATCGGCTCCAGCAGGGCGGGCTTGGCCTTTTTCACCGCGTCGATGAACGCGCCCTTGCCCGCCGACCGGAAGGCGACTTCCTTCGAGTCCACGGGGTGGTACTTGCCGTCGGTGACGGAGACCTTGACATCCTGCATCGGGAAGCCTGCGATGGGGCCGCTCTGCATCACGTCATTGATGCCCTTGAGGACCGCCGGCTCGTACTGGCCGGGGATGGTGCCGCCGTAGATATCCCAACTGAACTGCAGCGGCGGCTGGCTGCCGCGCTCGGCGGGCTCGACATTCAGGTACACCTCGCCGAACTGGCCGGCGCCGCCGGTTTGCTTCTTATGGCGGTAGTGCCCTTCGGCCTTGGCCGTGATCGTTTCCTTGTACGGAATCTTCGGCTCCTTCGTGTTGATGGACAGTTTGAAACGGTTCTGCATCTTTTCGATCATGACCCGCAGGTGCATGTCGCCCAAGCCCTGGGCCACCAGCTCCTTGGTCTGGGTGTCACGCGTGGTGTGGAAACAGGGGTCCTCTTCGCGCAGCCGGTCGAGGGCACCGCCGATCTTCTGCTCGTCGCCGCGCGAGGCCGGCTCCAGCGCCAGGGCGAACATCGGCTCCGGCAGCGTCGGCATCGAGAGCTTGCCGGAGACCCGGCCGTCGTGCACGAGGTCGCCGATCCGGAGCTCTTCGACTTTGGCCAGGGTAATGATATCGCCGGCGACGCCGACGTCGATTTCCTGGATCTCGCTGCCCTGGGGCCGGAGGATGTGGCCCGGCCGGACGCCCTTCTTCTCATCATTGCGTATCAGGTTGGTATCGGACTTGAGCGTACCGCTGAAGACGCGGATGCTCGAGTATTTCATGTTGGAGCGCGGGTCGAACGCGACGCGGAAGACCAGGCCCGCCAGCGGTCCGCTGGGGTCGGCCTTCAGCTCGGTCACCGTTTCGCCGTTCACGAGTTTCGTCGGCGCGGCGTCGGCCGGCGACGGCGTGTACTTGACGATCAGATCCAGCAGCTCCTTGATGCCGATCTCCCGCCGGGCGTCCGTGAAGATGATCGGGATGAGCGTGCCGGCCTTGAAGGCCTTGATGAACACCGCGGTGATTTCGGCCGGCGGGATCTCCTCGCCGCCCAGGTAGCGCTCCATCAGGGCATCGTCGGCCTCAATCACGCTCTCGATCAGTTGCGTGTGGGCGTCCGCCACGTCCATCACGGGCGAGCTTCCGGTGCTGTTATCAATACAGTCGATGACGGAATTCTTGTCCGTCGCGGGCAGATTGGCGCAGCGGCAGGCCGAGCCGAAGGTCTCCTGAATCATCTTTAACAATTCTGGGAATTCGACATTCTCGGCATCCAGCTTGTTGATCACGATCACGCGGGGCTTGTGGGCCTCGCCGGCGAGATGAAAGAACTTGCGGGTGTTGGTCTCGATGCCGGAGATGGCGCTGATGACGAGGATCGCCGTCTCCGCCGCCGGGATGGCGACGATCGCCGGACCGATGAAGTCGGGGTATCCCGGCGAATCGACCACGTTGATCAGCTTGCCGTTGTGCTGCGTATGAACAATCGACGTGAGAATGGAGTGCTGATGCTCCTTCTCCTCGTCGTAGTAATCGCTTACCGTCGTCTTATCATCGACGCTCCCCAGCCGGTTGATGGCGCCCGTCGTGTGCAGGATGGCCTCGGTGATCGAGGTCTTGCCGCTGCCGCCATGTCCTACTAAAACCACATTCCGAATGTCGCCCGTCGCGGTCACTGGTTCACCTCCAACAACGTTCCCACGGATTCAAACAGCTTCAAAAACTCCCTACTTTACTCCGCGGCCGGGGGTTCCCTCAAGACCTTTTTTTGCGAATTCGGCGGGAGCGCCACGGAGGGGTGCGACTGAATTTCGTGGCGACCGTCCGGCGCTTGTCATCCTGAGCGATAGCGAAGGGATCTCCGGGCACGGAGGGGCATGTGCTCTCAATCCGGTGAGGGCTCCTACTGCGGTGCCCAGATGCTTCACTTCGTTCAGCATGACAAGTACGCATGCGTTCCCCCATCAGACGTAGTCCCACACGAGCAAAGGAGAAAGGTGGGTGGCGGTGCTGGGAGCCGTCGCACCGGCCTGGGTCCTGCCGAACGAAGCGCAGGATCGGGGTCGCGCGGGAGAAGTCCGCGTGGTCTCGAGCGCCTCTTCCCGTCCCAAGGCCGAATTCCTTCGTGGATTCTCGGGACAACGGAACGACGTGCGTGTTTCACAGATTTTTTTCTCCCTATTGTCCCAGAAGGTGCCGGTTTCGTTTTATTGGACAGTCGGTTTCGATCGTCGTCGGCTCATCCCGAGAGGACTACCCATAGTGGCTGTCCTCCCGCGCGGCCTCGTATGTGGTGTGTCCCGTTATGGGGCGTTGGGGGACGCTGCCGCGGGGTGGCTAAAGGAAACCCCGGCGCGCGGCCGATATGCGTCACGAGGTATCTCGGACAGCACCGTGTCATCTTGAGAGGCACCTGAGCATGGACAAGACCGAACTGATCGAAGGCATTCGTGAGATCAACCGGGGCGCGACGCCCGAGTTCCTCGCCACGTTTTCGGAGGAGGAGCTGCGCACCTATCTGGATCATCTGATGGAAGCGGATGCGCAGGAAGAGCTGACGGTCGCAGACTGATCGCGCGACGGCGCCGCTTTGGCCGTCGTCAGTCCCCACCGGCGACGGACCTCGGGAGGAGGGCAAGCCAACCGGATCTGCTTTCCCTCAATTCTCGTCCGCCTGGCCGCCCACCACGCTGCGGCTGATGTCACTGAGTCCCCCCTTCTTCTTGCCGCGCTTGCCTTTGGAGCCCGCGCCGGAAGCAGAGGCCGACGGTGTCGTTTGGTCGGAGCCGGCCTCGACGCCGGCGGCGGGCGAGGCCGCAGGTTCCGCCTTCGCGGCCGCACCGAAGGGAACCGGCTGCGGCGCATCCTCCGCCGACGCCGGCGCCGAGACCTGGACGACGTTGTTCTGCTTGAACTCGAGCAGCACGGGCGTCAGATTCGTCGGGACGAAAAACCCGAGATCCATCGTGACGGGGTCGCGCTCGACCTTGGACAGATCGATCACCTCGCCCAGGCTCTTGCGCTCGAAACGGCCACCCGCGCCGATGTAGCCGGCCGGGTACACGGCCTGGCCCTTGCCCGCCAGCGGCGGCTCGGCCGTGCCCTTCAGGCGGCAGACGAGACGCACCTGGGACAGCGTGAACTTCGGTGTTCCCTTCAGGGCCCCGCGCTTGATGTCCGCGCGCACCAGCAGCAGGCTGGTTCCGGACGGGGCGGACAGCGGTTTGCCGTCGGGGTCCCGCAGGTTGTCCGGGGCGGCCCAGACCCCCGCTTTGCGCGGCGTGTCGAGCGCGGGGGAACTGGTCATCAGCGGCGCGTCTTTCACTTTATGACGATTCAGATAAAGCTGATCCATATATCCCGCGTGCAGCATCGCGAAGCTCTTGGGCTCGCCCAGCGGCGCGAACCCACCCTTGCTGATGGTGGCGAACAGGCCGGTGACGAACCCGTCGGGACTCAGCAGCGCTTTCTTCGGGCTGGCCGCGTTGGGGTTGCGTTCGTCGAAGCGCGGGTAGGGGTACTGGCTCGGCAGGGGGGCCAAGGCCGCGGCGACGAGCAGATAGCCGGTGAGGAGGTATCCGAGGACCACGCCCGTGGCGGGCCGTCCGATGCGCTCCGGCGTCAGACCGAAATCGATCTTCTCCTTGCTGATCTGCATCTCGACGACCTGGAGCAGCGCGAAGACCAGGACCAGGATCAGGAGAAAACTGGCCATCGGCGCCCAGGGGGCCATGCCCGGCGAGTAGCTGATCAGGTACTTCGACGCGATCTCAAAAAAGCCGAAGGCGACGAACCCGGCGATCAGGGCGTTAAAAACCATGGCGACGCCCTGCGCCAGGGTCCCCTTGAGATACAGGCCGACGGCACAGCCGGCCATGATCACGAGCATTACCAAGCTCACCATTTCACGTTCTCCCGTGGGAATTAGAGTGCGGGAATGAGGGAATAATGGAAGGATGGCTGCCGTGGGGCGCCACCCGATCCCATTCTTCCAAGGTTCCCGTATTCCATGATTCCATTGTCTTTCTTACTGCGGCGCCGGACCGTCCTGTTTTTTGCCGGAGGAGAGCACCCGGACCATCTCGTTGACGGCGGTCGTGCCGGCGATCGCCTTGCGCAGCGCCTGCTCCTGCAGATACAGCATCTTGGCCCGGCGGAATTGCATGCCGAGCTCCGGCAACTGCTTGACCGTCCGGATCGCCTTCTTCAGTTCCTCGTCGAAGAAAATCACCTCGAAGACGGCGGTGCGGCCGACGAAGCCGGTCCCCTGGCAGGTATCACAAACGGAAGGTTTGCCGCGTTTGTCGAAAACCTCCTTGCCCGGCCGGTACAGGACCTTGGCCTTCTCGGCGGGCAGGTTGAACTTCTTCAGCAACTCCTTGTTGGGGGCGTAACCCTGCTTGCACGTGGGGCAGAGTTTGCGGAGGATCCGCTGATTACTGATTCCCAAGAGCGTTTCCGCGACCACCTTGCGGTCTTCCACCATTTTGAGCCATTTGCCCAGTGTTTGCAGGACGCTCTCGGCCTCCATGACAACGTAGACGAGCTTGCCGTCTCGGGCGGCGGCACTGGCCACCTTGGCGGTCTCCGCGTCCTCGCACTCGCCGACCCCGACGACGTTCGGCCCCATGCGCACGATGCTCTGCAGCTTCTTGGCGTAGGTGGTGGTTCCCGTGTCGGTCAACGTGTAGACCGTCTGGGTGACGTTCAGCAGCGGGGCCGCGACCTGTTTCTCGATCGTATTGATGCTGTTGAGGAACGCATCATGGCTGCGGATCAGGGCGTACATGGTGGTCGTCACGCCATTCTTCTTCGGCCCGGTGACGAGGAACAGACCCTGCTCGTTGTCCTTCAGATGCTCCATCTGCTCGACGTGGTCCGGGGCCAGGCCCAGATCGGGAATGCGCAGGGCGTCCTCCTTGGTGACGCGATTGAGCCGGAGCGTCTCGCCCGCGGTCGAGCCCGCCGTTACGACCTCCCATTCCGCACTCGTCTTTTCCTGCCGGGCGCGGAATTTTCCTTTCTGGGGTTTGCGCTTCTCCTTGGAGTCGAGGCCCGCCACCTCCTTGAGGAAGTGGAGCAGATACTCGAACTGGTCCCGCGGCATGGCCGGCTGCCGCGTCGGCGTGCCGTCGATGATATACGCCACTTCGTAGCTTTCCCCCTTCGGCGTGAAGGTGACCGTACTGGCCCGGCGCCATGCGGCATCGGTGACCACGTCATACGCGGTGCGGTAGCCGAAGAAGGTCGGCGTGCGCGGCTCCGGCTTGGGGACCTCGTTGTTGCGGGCGGTGATGAACATGAACTCTTCCATCGCCGCGAGCTTCTCCGACTTGGCGACGAGGCTCTTGATATGATCGATCGTCAGGATGCGGTCGAAGTCCAACACGCGGGCATTCCGATGCCGCACGTAAGCCAGGGCGACGCCTCCCAACGCGAGGGCATAGGCCAGCAGCCCGCCCAGGTAGTAGGGGATCACCAACCATAGCAGCAGGCCCAGGGCCCCGGCGCCGAGGACGGCCCCCATCCAGCCGGGGACATTCGTGGACACCGCCTTGGCGTCCCGATGCGCCCAGCCGACGAACAGCGGCCACAGGAGGAACAGACCCACAAAAACGACCAGCTTCACGATGGAAACATAGCCGCCGTATTCAATAGCCAGCAGCAGCGACGGTATCATTCAAAACTCCACTTATGAATTATGATTTATGAATTATGATTTATGAATTCTGGCTTGTGGATTGTGATTTTGCCGTCGCCGGGGCGAGAGACCTTCAGCCTCGGCGGTGGCCCAAATCATAAATCATAATTCATAAATCATAAATTCTTCTACAGAATCCCTTCGGCGGTCGTCCGAATGCCCTTGAGCGCCATCTTCAACTCGTCAATGTTCGGAGCGTACTTGTAGGCGTCCTTCGGGTCGATCCACGCGTCCTGCACCAACTTGACCAGGTGGTCCGTCAGGTCCTGCATGCCTTCCCGCTGGGCGCCGCGAATCACGTTGGGCAGGTCGCCCTCGCGTCCCTCGGAGATGAGCTTGCGCACGGCGGGGTTCGCCAGCAGGATCTCCACCGCCGGGATGCGATCCAACTCCTCCCGGATCGAGGGGAGCAGGATCTGGCTGATGACGGCCCGAAGGGAGATGGCCAGCGCCTGGCGGACCAGCTCCCGCTCGTTGACCGGGAACAGGTCCAGCAGCCGATGGACCGCCTGCGAGGCGTTGGCCGAGTGCAGAGTCCCGAGCACCAGGTGGCCCGTCTCGGCCGCCCGCATCCCGGCCGTCACGGTCCCGGAATCTCGCATCTCGCCGACGAAGACCACATCCGGGTCCTGCCGCATCAGGTAGACCAGGGCGTCCTCGAAGCTGGCCACATCGATCCCGATCTCCCGCTGCGAGACGATGGCCTTCGCGTCGCTGTAGAGGTACTCGATGGGGTCCTCGATCGTGACGATATGGCAAGACCGGTTCTTGGCGATGTAGTCGATCATCGAGGCGATGGTCGTGGTCTTGCCGCAGCCGGTCGGGCCGACGACCATCACCAGGCCCTGGCGGGATTGGGCGATGATCTCCAGGGTAGGGGGCAGGTGCAGGCTCTCGAACGACGGCACGTGGGCGCTCACGTGCCGGGCCGCCACGCTGATCACGCCCCGCTGGCGAAAGACGTTGACGCGGAAGCGGTGCTCCGGGCCCACCTCGTGGGCGAAGTCCAGCGTTCCGTGCTTGAGGAAGGACTCTTTTTGGATTGGACTGAGGATCTCGAAGACGAGTTCCTCGATCCGTGCGGCGGTCAGGATTTCGCCCGTGGTGTTCTTCAACTCGCCCTGCAGCCGCAGCTTGGGCGGCTGGCCCGCCTTCAAGTGCAGATCGTTGGCGTGGGTCTTGATCGCCGCTTTGAAGTACTTGTGGAGTTGGGGCTCTTTTTCAAGCGTCTGGTGTGCGTCCAGCGGTTGCTCGGGGCTCATACGCCTGTGAACTCCAATCCGGGCTGCCCAACGCGAGGCCTCGCGTCGGAAGTTCCAACTCTATCTCTCACCCATCCACCGTATCTCGCACGAGATACGAGATTCGAGATACGCACTACATCTAACACTTGCACCACCAAACTGTTATGATTACATATTATCAGACGGTGCCGCGGTTGTCAAGGACATCGCAGAGGGTTCCGAGGGCGAAGCGGCTTTTAGGCCCTTTAGGTCGTTTACGTCCCGGAGGTCCTTTCGAAGCCAAAGGACTCCAAGGACCGCAAGGACCTGAAGGTGGCCGCGCTAAGACGTCATTCAGAAGTGGGTCCGATGCTGGGTGGTTTGTTCTACAATTTGGGGCGGAAGATGGGGCCGAAGATCCGCAAGGCTCAATGGATGTGGACCTCGTTCACGGGCACAGAGGCCGAGGCGATCCGCCTGGAGCACGGCGTGGGCTTGGACCTGGCCGACGAGACCCGCACACAACTCCTGCTGGATGGCGAGCCGCGGACCCGGCAGGCCCTCGACGAGATCGGCCGGCGATTGGCGGCCCGCGTGGCCAATCAGCGGCGGTCCTTCCATTTTGAGGCCTTCGCGGCCAGCGAGCCGAACGCCTTCGCGTTGCCCGGGGGTTTCATCTTCGTCAGCCGCTCGATCCTCGATCTGTGCCGGTGGGATCAAAGCGAGGTCGCGTTCATCCTGGGACACGAGATGGGCCACGTCATCCGCGGCCACGCCATCGAGCGGATCGTCGCCAACACGGCGGTCTCCGTCGCCTCCCGCGCCACCCCGGTCCGGGGCGCCCTGGGCAACTGGCTCAAGACCGTCGGCATCCAGTACCTCCAGACCGCTTACTCGCGGGATCACGAGCTGGAGGCGGACCGGCTGGGTGTCCGTCTGGTCCGGGCCGCCGGCTTCGAACCGCAGGGCGCGGTGCGGCTGCTCGCCCGGCTGGCCGCTCTGAAACAAGCCGCCGAACCGTCCAGCTTAGGCGAGTACTTCTCCACGCATCCGACCGCGGAAATCCGCATTCAAAACATCCGCCAGTTCCTGCAGAGCAGGCCGACCGAGTAGATTCCTTATTCTCGACGACGAGCGGCGGCTCAAAGCCCATTCCGGACCGGGCGTCGATGAGTTGAAGGTCGCCCAGTCGCTGGACCCGCGCGGCAACGCGAGCCTGCTGTTCCAACGGCCGGAACACTCCTGGCACGGTGTGCGGCCCCTGGAGTCCCCCAATCCGGAGGTGCTGCGCAAGCTCTTCATCATCACCACCAATGCCCCTACCTTCCAGGTCTGGTGGCGACACGTCCGTGGCGAGGACCCGAACGGCTATCGCATCCGCCAACCTGTAGCCCCCCTGAGACCGGTTGCCGTTGTGCTCGTGGCGCCTCGGGTCAACGCTCAAGGGCAATCTCCAGGCCGAAGTCGTTGGTTTGTCGTGTGCTCGTAAGAGCATAGGAAGACAACACCTGACGGCGTCAATTCAAACAAGCTTCGTCGGGGGATTGCCGAAGTTGTTCGGCGAAAGTCATTCGAGGAGAGGTTGCCTTGTCACACTCGCAGGGAGAAGCCGGCACGAGGCCATAAATGGAAAAGGGGGGCCGGGCCTGGACCGGTCCCCCTGTGGTGCCGGGTGGCGGCCTGATCTTGCGTCAGTGGGATTCGATCAGCGCCCCCGGAGCCTTGCCGTGCTCGGCGGCCCGGTGAGGGCCCCGAGCGAGGGCAAAGCCGGTCTTCATAGCAGTGCCGCCATGACCTGGAACCAGATGGTCATGCTGGAGCCGTCTGGCAGCGTGACGGTTACGGGTCTCCATCCCGCCGTGGCCGTGGCCCCGATGGCGACGTGGCCGACCATCGATGTGTCCGAAGACACGGTGACGCTGTTGATGGTGATGTCATTGCCGAAACTCACCCCGGGCGTCTGGTCGTTCGCGGCCCCGTTAAAGTCCAGGCTCACCCCCGTGAGGGTGACATCGAGAGTCGTGCCGACCATCCCCTGAGAGGGACTGATGCTCTCCAGGTGCGGTACGGTCAGCGGGTCCGGGACCCGAGTCGGGACCCCCTCATAGAACCGCAGTTGCGCCAGACGCACGCCATTGTTGTTATACTGCCACAGGAAATCCTGCAGCAGATCGGAGAACAACGGGACCCGCTGGTACACCCGGGTGCCCGTGACCTCGTCGAAGACCCAGGCGCAGACGTACAGGAGCCCTGCACTGATGTTGGCGAATTTCATCTGGCCCTTTTCCCGTACGGAGACCACGCTCATGTCCGAGACGATCTCCCCAAAGGTCGGATCGGTCGCCGCGGTGGCCAGGCGGATCTTACCGCCGGGCTTGCCGAGCACGCCCAGGTACACGGTGTACTGCGTCACCCCGTCACCGTCCGGGTCCGGATTGGGAAGCTGGAACTTGGCCGAGCCGTCCGTGCCGTCATAATCCAGCACGGCAAAGTCTTCGCCTTCCACGAGAAGGATCTTCGTCGTGCTGGTGCTATCCTTGCTGCCGAGCTTCACGAAGATGCGATGGCCATCAGCCGTGGCATTGGGATCGACGTTCTTGGCGTGGGCCAGGCCGATGATACTGAGGTTGTAATGCGCTCCACTGGGGCAGCCATTGCCCGTTTCCGTCTGGCTGGCGGCCGCCAGCGCCGGCATCAGCAGGATGACCACGGGCGTCGCCAGAATACGATAGATCGCTCTATTTCTCATTCGTGTATGCCTTTTTTGAAAAAGAACTACCAACCTGTAACTGCTCTTCGCGTGTGATGCGGCCTGCTCCCTGCAGTGGGGCCCCCAAACGCGATGTACGCCATTGGGGAATCCCCGCCTGCCTCCCTGCACCCGCGTTCTGACTTAGTGATCGCGCATAAATAACTTGCACAAATTACTATTGATCGATTTGAGGGATTGTGTGATAACACCTGCATGCAGGATGCACAGATGATCGCACGGATTCAGAGCAAGTACCAGTCGTTGGAGCCGGAGATGGATGA
>CAYHAJ010000221.1:0-4045 GCA_964354535.1 uncultured Pirellulales bacterium | reverse complement strand
GAGACGTTCAACTTCCTGGGCTTTACGCATTGCTGCGGGAAGACCCGGAAGGGGGCGTTTGCGATCAAACGCAGATCGATCGCCAAACGGATGCGTGCCACGCTGCAAGAGATCCAGCAGCTATTGATACGTCGCATGCATTCCCCGGTGGTCGAGGTCGGTCGATGGCTCGGCTCTGTAGTACGCGGATGGTTCAACTACCACGCCGTACCCGGAAACCGAACCTGTCTCGACCAGTTTCGCACTCACGTTGCGCGGATGTGGTTGCACGTCGTGCGGCGGCGCAGTCAGAAAGGCCGCCACTGGACGTGGGAGCGGATGAAGCGGTTGACAAAACGCTGGCTGCCCAAGGCCCAGATCCTGCATCCTTATCCCAATGAGCGATTGATCGTCAAGCACCCAAGGTAAGAGCCGTATGAGGTAATGCTTCACGTACGGATCTGTGCGGGGGGCCGCCCGCAAGGGCGGTCCCTACCGCGACACGCAATTCGGGGCCGAGGTGAGTAAGATATCCGCGGAATTCCCGTCGACGTGATCTGGGTAATCTGGTGCGTCAGTAAAACTATCGTTGTCTTGTGATCTGAAAGGAGGTCACCATGGAATGCCCCGTTTACCATGTAGCGCCACCGGCATGCCGACGGGTAACTGCGCGGTGTGAAGCCCGGTGGAGGCGAAGACATGAGCCGTAGCGTGAGCGAACTCGATTTGGCCTCGGGATACGAAGTCGAGAGCGGCCAAGCTCCCAGATTGGCTGAAGCCTATCACCGTCCCTGAAGCAGCGGGTATAGGCAGGGGACGGGTTCTCCGGGGTTGGTAGAGACGGCACGCGTCGACAGAGAACGAGGGGAACTGAGAGACTCTTTTCGGCCCAGGGCAAGCCTGAGACGGTCCGGGGGAATCCATAACCCCGGTCCGTGCCGTCGCGGGAGTCGGAGGGGCTCATAGTAGCGACGAAGCGGGGTAATGCCCGTGGAGCGAAGGAGCCCTGACGGAATCGCCGCCAACGCAAGAGAAGAGGAGATCCGCTGGCAGGAGAACCCTGCCACTACGGGAGAACCGGACGGCCTGCCAGAGACGTTTCGCGTCTATGGAGAGGGTCTGCCGGAGAAAGTCTTTTCTTTGCGGCAGAAGCTCTATCGTAAGGCGAAACAGGAATCGAAGTTTCGGTTCTATGCCTTGTACGACCGCGTGTACCGCGAGGACGTGCTCCACGCCGCCTGGCGACGAGTGCGAGCGAATCATGGCTCTCCCGGCATCGAGGGCGTGAGCCTCGAGGCGGTGGAACAGTCCGAAAGCGGGGCGCAGGGCTTTCTGGAGGTGATCCAACGGTCGCGGAAGGAGAAGACCTACCGTCCGTAACCGGTGAAGCGGGTGTACCTTCCCAAGGCCAACGGCCCGCCGCGTCCGCTGGGCATCCCGACGGTCCGAGACCGGGTGGTGCAGACGGCGGTGCTGCTGCTCCTGGAGCCGATCTTTGAGGCGGATTTCCTGGACTGCTCGTCCGGGTTCCGTCCGGGTCGCAATGCCCACCAGGCATTGGCAGAGATCCGACGGAACCTTCAGCAGGGCCGGCAGGAGGTGTACGTCGCCGATCTGAGCTGCTACTTCGGTACGATTCCCCACGACAAGCTGATGGCCTGTGTTCGGAAACGGGTGTCGGACCGCAGCGTCCTGCCCCTGATTCGGCTGTGGCTGTCGGCGGTGGTGGTGGAAGCCGGCGAAGGGCCAGACAAGCCACCAAACTATAGTCGGCCGGGGCAGGGGACGCCGCAAGGCGGAGTCCTCTCGCCGCTGCTGGCGAATCTGTACCTGCACTGGTTCGACTACCAGTTCCATCGGGCGGAGGGCCCGTACTGCTGGGCCCATGCCCGGTTGGTGCGGTACGCCGATGACTTCGTCATTCTGGCGAAGTATGTCGGGCAACGCATCAAGCAGTTCGTGGAGCAGACGTTGCAGGAGTGGATGCAGTTACAAGTGGACCGGGACAAGACCCGCACGGTGCGGTTGTATCAGCCCGGCGCGAGTCTGAACTTCCTGGGGTATACGTTCCGCTACGACCGGGATCGCTACGACCCCGAGGGACGTTATCTGCACCTGACGGTCAGCGAGAAATCGCTCCAACGGGTGCGGGATCGGCTCAAGGAGAGGACCGGTGCCTCCCAGTGCTTCACGCCGATCCGACCGATGATCGAACGGATCAATCGGATGCTGCGCGGCTGGCAAGGGTACTTCTCTCAGAGCCACCTAAGCGATGCCTATCGGGACGTAGACAGCTACACGCAACGGCGGCTGCGCACGCACCTGCATCGACGCAGCCAGCGCGCGTACCAGAAACCGGCCCCCGTGACGTGGCGGGATCACCTGCAACGCCTGGGGTGGTCTCCGCTGCAAAAGCGACTGGTGAAGCTGTGACAGCCAAACGAGGAACGATCCGTGAGAGCCGGATGCGGGAAATCCGCCTGTCCGGTTCGAGGCGGGGGGACGGAGCGGCTCCGTGGTCGCTCAGTCCTCTACTCTACCGGATAACCTCGCCTCTCTGGTCCGCGTCTTTCGCAGTCCGAAGAGATGGATTCCTGCCTGCGCAGGAATGACAGAGTCGGTGCCCGCGTTCATCCCCGTTCATCCTTCGGCCCCGCTCAGGACGGCGTCTGCGGTTACAGAGCAGTCGTCAGTCCGGGGAGATTCTGGGGTCCCACCTCCACCTTTCCCACTGTGCCGCCACGGGCTGGCTGTGCCATAGACCTGCCGTTGACAGCCAGGAGGGAATCTCAAGCGGACCGGATGACGCGAGCCATTGCAATCGGACGCCGTACCTGGGTATCATGAGAAGAGTACCTTTCAGGGGCACAGTCTATGAAGTCCAAGGCAAGACCTCCGCTAACCGGCTCTGGGCAAATGTCCGCGGATGACGCCTTCTCCGGCGAATGGTTTGCCCGGTACCTGCTGGACGCGGTGTTCCTCGTCGTCCTCATGCTCACGGTCCTTGGTATTGCTCTGTACCTCGACGGAGCCGAGTACCTCCGCGACTGGAGCAAGGATCTGGGGCCCGGTTTCCTCGTGTGCCTGCTGGTGTGCCCGATGCTGGGCGTGGTGACGCTGGGTCTTGCCATCTATGCCGGCATCCGCCTTTTTCTGTGTCCCCGCACGTTGGGGCACGCCTTCGTCCGGCTCGCCTTCCTTGTCGCGCATCTGTCTGTCTTCCTCGTGTGCGCCGATACGATCTCGTCCACGACCACGGCTCTCGTCGGCAGTCTCAGGCAGTCGTCCTCGGCGCTAGACCCGTCGGAGGCCTGGAGAGCAGTCGATAGCCGGGACTTCTCGGATTCGCCGGATGCTCCGCCTTTTCCGCCTCCCTCTGCTATGGGCGTGCCGGGGTTGACGATTCCCGGTCGCGGGACGAGCTCGCGATGAGTCCGGGCTGGGCCAATCGGCAGATTGCCACGTCGCCGCGCTCCTCGCAATGACGTTTCTGCGGATGAAAAGGCAGAGCAAATCGTTAGAAGTCAAAGAATTGGGCCTCGCGCAGAGACGCCAAGATCGCCAAGGGTAAGACCGTCACCACCCCTCTTCTTAGCGTTCTTTGCGTCTTAGCGAGACCCATCTTCGACACCATGAAACTGCAATTCCTTGCGCGCACAGGAGTTGCGCATTTGGTGGAGGCTCTTGGCACTACGCCTGATCCTATGAAGCTGTTGGTCTTGGGGTCTCATGAGGCAGCCTCCGAGACGGCTCGAACGACGGGTCCCAGGGCCACGCCGGCCGCCTGCAACGCCTGGCCGGCAGCGCCCCGGGTTTGGGTACGGATCACAAAGGGCTGCCCGGCCGCCTGGACTGTGACTTCTTGCAGGTGGTCCAGGTCCGCCTTGAGACGGTCCCACTCACAGACCCAGCCCCGTTGCTCCATGCGGGCCTGCAACTCCTTCAGAAGGACCAACGCCAGGAAGCTGCAGAACACGTGACCGCGAATCGTGGCGTCCACCTTGTGGTAGAGGGGCCGGTTCTCCAGGATGGATTTGATCGTCCGAAAGATCTGCTCCACCCTCCA
>CAYHAJ010000220.1:0-23544 GCA_964354535.1 uncultured Pirellulales bacterium | reverse complement strand
TAACCTGGCCCTGGTCAAGAGCGCTATGGCCATGCTGCAATACTTCTACGCCTTCGGGCCGCAGATTGGGCGGCTGCGGTCGGAGTGCGGCACGGCGTCCGCCATCGCGGGCATCTTCAAGGCCCCGTTCGACATCCTCGCCGACAAGCTCCGGGGCTATCTCGGGCTGACGATGGATATGCAGACGCAGCCCAAGAAAGTGCTCAAGGCCTGCGAGGCTCTCATGCCGCATCTTGTTCATGTGGGACTGACGACCTGCGACCCGGGCAAACAGGTGCCCATCGGCTATTGGATGCATCGCGGCTGTGTACCATTCGTCAATCCCAAGCAGTTCGAGTCCCACTACTGGCCGACGCTCAAGCCCTGCATCGAGGAGTTCTGGAAGAACGGCCACCAGACCCTCTTCTACGCGGAGGGCCGCTGGAAGCACCACCTCGACCGGTTCCGCGAGCTGCCCGACCGCAGTATCGTTTTCCACTGCGACCAGGACGATATCTTCGAGGTTCACAAGAAGCTGCACGACAAGTTCGCCATCAGCGGCGGCATCCCGAACGTGATGCTGAGCTGGGGCAATCCCCAGGAAGTACGGGACTTCTGCCTGCGGGTCATCAAAGAGGTGGCCAAGGACGGCGGCTACATTATGGACGCCGGCGCGATCATGCAGGACGACACCAGCGTTGAGAACATGAAGATGATGACGCAGGTCTGCCGCGAGCACGGCGTCTACTCCTCCGGCAGCTATCAGACGCCAACCGATACGCCGCCGTGCGATCTGCCGGCGTCGGTGGAGTCCCGCAAGAAGGTCACGGGCATGGCGGGCCGGGCGACGCCACGGGTGAAGCCGGGCGTCTGCTTCCCCTGGGACGAGCGGGCCAAAGACCTCCCGCCGATCACCGGCGACAGAGATATGGTCCGGCGGGTCTGGGAGAATGTCGATGCTCTCGGCAACATGTACATCTGGCAGATGCTGCTGTCGTTCTAAGCGAGCATCTCGTGCGATACGACCGGCTCCGGGTGGCCTCGTCAAGCGAAGCTTGGCGATGGTCTTCCTCGTGGCGAGGGCGTCCCGCCCTTGCGTGTCGCGGGGCATCCTGCCCGCGATTCGAGGGCAAGATGCCCTCGACACCAAAGAGCAAGGCCAAGATGGCCTCGCCACGAATAAGCCATCCCCAAGGCCTTCGGCCTTGAGGCTGCCACCCGGAAGCTCGCAATAAATGGCTTTCCAAGCAACGGAGGTAAACATGGCTCTTGACCGACGTGAATTCCTGGGTTCGACCGCGAAGGGATTGTTGGGGGCAGCGAGCGTAGGTCTCGGCCGGGTCTGTTGGGGCCAAGAGAGGGCGGACTCCCCGCGTAAGAAGAAGATCATCGTCGGCGGTCATCCGTGGGTCTACGCGGCCACACAGCCGAAGAATGACATCTATCCCATCCTCGACCAGATCTTCGCCGATATGAGCTATGCGGGCTTGGACGGGATCGAGCTGATGCACACGGCCCTCCGGCCGGCGGATTCAGTGGAGACCATCCGGGCGTTGTCAAAGAAACACTCCCTGCGTGTGATCGGCACCTCGTTCGGCGGCAACCTGTGGGACCGCGCGCAGCACGAAGCAATCTACGAGGATGCGCGTACGGTCGTGGGCCATCTGGCGGACGTGGGCGGCTGGACGTTCGGCGTCTCGGTCGGCAAGGCCCCGCAGCCGAAGACGCCGGCCCAGTTGGACGCCCAAGCGGAGCTGCTGCGGGGTATCATTGCCCTGTGCCAGAGCCGGGGCATCGTGTTGAACCTGCACAATCACACCTACGAAGTCGAGAACAACATGCACGACCTCAAGGGGACGCTCGCTCGGATTCCGGACGTCAGGCTCGGACCGGACCTCAACTGGCTCCTGCGCGGCGGCGTCGATCCGGTGAGCTTCATCAAGACCTACGGCAGTCAAATCGTGTTCCTGCACCTGAGGGACCAGAAGGGCGACGGGAAGTGGTCCGAGGCCATGGGCGAGGGCAACATGGATTATGCCGCAATCGGCAAGGCTCTGCAGGAAGCCAAGTTCTCCGGGGATGCAGTTATCGAGCTGGCCCACGAAGGGAATTTCAAACCGACCCGGCCGCTGCGCGACAGCCTCAAGATGAGCCGGGCCTACGTCAAACAGACGCTCGGGTATTAGGAACCTCCCAGATGACGACAGTCTGGCACAAAGCCGCTTCCCTGCTGTCATTCCCGCGCAGGCGGGAATCCAGTAACGCCGCGGCATTCCTGGACCCCTGCCTGCGCAGGGGTGACAAATTGGCGCTGCATGCTGCTCTGGTTATGAGAGGCTCCAATGATCGGGAGGGCATAAATGAATCGTAGGATTGGTCGCAGAGCGTTCCTCAAGCAGTCGGCCAGCGCGGTCGGTGCTGCTGTCGCACTCCCCTACCTGGTCCGTTCCTCGGCTCTGGGCAAGGCCGGCGCCGTGGCGGCGAGCGAGCGCATCACGCTCGGCATGATCGGCACAGGAAGCCACGGGCGAGACATGAATCTCCGGAGTTTCTTGCCTCAGAAGGATGCTCAGGTCATCGCCGTGTGCGACGTGGATCAAAGCCAGAGCCGAATTGCGAAAGAGATGGTCACCAAGCAGTACGGTAGTCAGGACTGCGCGGTCTACCGCGACTTTCGGGAGGTGCTGGCACGGTCCGATATCGACGCGGTGATGATCTCGACGCCGGATCACTGGCACGTGCCTATCTCCATCGCGGCGGCCAAAGCCGGCAAAGATGTCGAGTGCGAGAAGCCCACGCTGACGATTGAGCAGGGCCGACAGCTCGTCGAGACGATGAAGCGGTACAACCGCGTCTTTCAATGGTCGACGGAAGACCGGAGCGTCGATGTCTATCATCGGATGTGCGAGTTGGTCCGCAACGGCCGGATCGGCAAGGTCCACACCATCAAGGTGGAACTGCCCAGCGGTCCGGCCGAGGCGGGAGATCCCAAGCCGATGCCGGTGCCGGAGGGGTTCGACTACGATCTGTGGCTCGGACCCGCCCCGTGGGCCCCCTACACCAAAGGCCGGTGTCATTGGAACTTCCGTTGGATCTTCGATTATTCCGGCGGCATGCTGACTGACTGGGGCGCCCACCTGCTCGACGGCGCCCAATGGGGCAATAACACCGAGCACACCGGTCCGGTGGATGTTGAGGGCAAAGGCGTCTTCTGGCAGGACGGCCTGTACAACACGGCTAAGGAATTCCACATCGAGTACACCTACGCGAACGGCGTGAAGCTGATCGTCGATTCCGGCACGCCGAGCCTGCGCTTCGAAGGCTCCGACGGCTGGATCGGCAACCGCGGCTGGCGGGCCCCCCTGCAGGCGCAGCCGGCATCCCTTCTCAACTCTGTCATCGGACCGGAGGAGACGCACCTGTACACCTGCCGGGGCGGCGAGCAGCGCAACTTCCTCGACTGCGTCCAATCGCGGCAGGAGTGCTACTTCCCGCCGGAGATCGGGCACCGATGCTTTACGATTGCTCACATCGGCAATATCGCCATGCTGCTCGGCAAGAAGCTCAAGTGGGATCCGCAGGCAGAACGGTTTACCAATGACGACGAGGCCAACCGCATGTTGGGCCGAGCCATGCGCAGCCCCTGGCACCTGCTGTAGTAGGAGGATAGGTACGATGGCAAGACGGACTTGGATTATCCTAATGACGATCGCCGCGACCTTGGTTTGTGCAGGCATGGCGGCAGGCCGGGATTGCAGCTCGTGTCACAAGCTTCACCTGACCGGCGGGGATTTCTCGGCGTGGCGCAGCGAGACGGGCGACTGGCAGAACGCCGGCGACGCCCAACTGAATCCGGACAACGAGAAGTTGCTGGTGACCCGCTCGGGCTCCGGCGCCCTCCTCAATGGGCCGACGGGCCGGACCGTCAACTTGTTCAGCAAGCAGGAGTTCGGCGACGTTCGTGCCCATCTCGAGTTTGTGGTGGCAAAGGACTCCAATTCCGGCGTGTACTTCCAGGGCCGCTATGAGGTTCAGGTGTATGATAGTTGGCAGAAGGCCCCGGAGTATCCGGGGATCGAGTGTGCCGGGATCTATCAGCGCTGGGACGACAAGCGACAGCCCCAGGGCTTTGAAGGGCACTCCCCCCGGGTGAACGTCTCGCGAGCCCCCGGCAAGTGGCAGACCTTGGACATCGTCTTTCGGGCACCGCGTTTCGACAAGACCGGCCGCAAGATCGCCAACGCCCGCTTTGAGAAGGTCATCCACAACGGCGTCCTCGTGCACAGCGACGTCGAGCTGACCGGACCGACGCGGGCCAGCGCCTACAACGAGGAGAAGCCCGTCGGGCCGCTGATGCTTCAGGGCGATCACGGCCCGGTCGGGTACTGCAACCTCTGGGTGGCCCCCGCCGGACCGAATCCGTTCTTTACCTTCGACAATGCCTGCGAAGATGCCAAACACAAGACAATGCAAGAGCAGGCGAAGATGCTCAAGGAACTCGGCTATGCCGGCATCAGCCCTCACTACACCGGCCCGAGCCCGATGGCGGAGATGTTGAAAGAACTCGACAAGAACGACCTTCAGTCCTTTGCCGTTTACACCGGCATTAACATCGATCCAGGGACACAAGCCTATGATCCTTCGCTCCCGGAGGGGATCAAGGTCTTCGAAGGGCGAAACACGATCCTGTGGATCTTTGCCCAGAGCAAACAGCACAAACCTTCAGCGCAGGAAGGTGATCCTCGGGCGGTCGAGATTCTCTGCAAGCTTGCCGATCAGGCGGCGCAGCACCACGTGCGGATCGCCCTGTATCCTCATACCGGCTTCTGGCTGGAGACCGTGGACGATGCCGTGCGGATCGCCGAGAAGGTGAACCGCCCCAACGTGGGGGTGACGTTCAATCTGTGCCACTGGCTGCGCGTCAGCCAGAGCCGGGATGCCAAGGCCGTCCTCGCGAAGGCCATGCCGCACCTGTTCGTGGTGTCCATCAACGGAGCCGACACTGACGGCAAGGACTGGAAGACCTTGATTCAAACGCTCGATCGCGGTACGTTCGACATGAAAGGCTTCCTGGAGACCCTGCGGGACGTCGGCTATACCGGCCCCATCGGGTTCCAGGGGTACGCCATCGGCGGCGACGCCTATGACAATCTCAAGCGCACCATGGCGGCTTGGGAGAAGCACTCCCAAGTTCTCCGGGGTGATATAACGCCCTTCGGAGTGCCAAGAAAGGCACAATGAAATAGCGGCTCCCATTGTCCCATAGGTCCTATCGGGCTTTGTGGACATGGTGGACGAATAGGTGGACCCATAGGACGAATAGGACCGGCATGGAAACACTGAAGCTTCTGCGTGACTACTTTCCGACCGCTGTCTACACGGGCAAGTGCCTGGTGTTCATCAGCGAGGAATGGCGGGTCGAACTGACGGAGCACAAGGACGGCGATTTCAGCAAAGGCTCGTCTCAGCCTTCGATCATCCGCGTGCGGATCTTCAAGCGGGCCCTCAGCGGCGAGTTCATTCCGGGCTTCTACGAGGACTTCCAATTGCCCACGCTGGGGGAACTGGCCGAGCAAGTCGAGAAATACGTCCAGCAGGCAATCGGCTCGAATCTGCGCGAGAACGTCGAATGACTCCTTCCATATCCAGGCCCGCGATTCAGGAGGACGCCACGGGCGTGGTCTTTGCGGCCAAGATCGTTCCGGGCAGCAGTAGAACGGTGGTCGCGGGCACCCTGGAGGACATGATCAAGATCCGGGTGGCGGCCCCGCCGGAGAAGGGTAAGGCCAATCAATGTCTCATTACGTTTCTCGCCCGGCAATTGGGCGTAAAGAAGAACGCCGTCGAAATCCTCGCCGGCCAGACCAATCCTGTCAAACACGTGAGGATAGCGGGAATCTCCGCCGCCCAGTTGCTGGAAGGACTTGGCCTGAGCGGACAGCCGCGTCCTTAGCCGCCGGATGGCGTCGGCTACTGGTCCCCTTCCGGCAGGTTCTTGAGTCGGAGGTTGCGGACGGCCCCTGCCGTATTCCAGGTGGCGATACCCAGGGGCTGCGACGCTTCGACTTCCAGTCGAATGTCGATTCTCTTGCCCGTGGTCTCCACGTCCACGAGCGATTCATCATCCAGCCACGCCTGAATCCGGTCCGGAACCACGCGCAGCCGGACACGGTACCATTTGCCGTTTTCGAAGGTCATCATCCGGGTCGTCTCATTCTCGGAGGCATCGAAGCTGTCGAGACTCGACAGGCCACAGACGCTGCCCCCCCAACCGCCAAGGATCAGGGAGCACGGTTTCTCACCCACGGGAAACGTCAGGCCGCAGAAGAAGTCGCTGCCCTCGACCCGCGTCGCCTCCAGCGTAATCTCATAATTCATGCGTACCACCGGGCCGGTCCAGTTGATCCCGGTCATGTAGCTGCCCATCGCCATGTGGATGGCGCTGTCCTTGATTGTGACGTCCCCCTGGCCACCGAAATCCGTGGATTTCCACTGGCCCAGGGTCTTCCCCTCGAACAGGCTAATCTCCTGGCCCGGTTTGAGAGTCTGCGGCATTGGTGTCGCGGGTTTCTCCGTGACCACCGCCGGTGCAACTTCGGTGGGGGCAGGCTGCGACCCGGCCCGGGTCTGTTTCTGGGGCTTGCTCTCGGGCAACCTGGTACGGGACTGGCACCCCCCAAACAACACACCCACTACGACCACGCCAACGAAACCGGTCACTCTCATAGGGTCCTCCTGAAAAGCCAAATTTTCTTGGAATAGACTACGCGCGAAGCTACAATTGTTCAAGAGGGAATCATAGAAAGGAGTCCATGAAGAGAATCCTTCTGAGCGGTGTCGTTCTCTTGAGCTTCTGGCCGGTGGTCGCCTCCGGGCAGCGAGGGGAACTCGCCAACGCGGGCCTCGCCGGTTTGAACGCCACCTCCCTGGAAGAGGTCCTGCGCCTCTCGGAAGATCAGATCGACCTGGCGACGGCCACCCTGATCGCCTCGGAATACTGGAGCGACTTCGTGCAGGGCCGCCGCTATCTCGAACGGCTGGACACGATGGCATTGGCGATTCACACCCGGCTCCGGCAGCGGCGACTGCCGCTGGACCACCGGGCGATCCCGGTGATCAACGAGTATCTGTTCCAGGAGCTTGGCTTCAAGCCGATCTCGCACGCCAACGACCCGAACGATCTGTTCCTCCACTCCGTGATGGATCGCCGGCAGGGATACTGCCTGAGCCTCTCGATCCTGTATCTGGCCCTTGGGGAACGGCTGGGCCTGAACCTCTACGGGGTCGTCGTCCCGGGCCATTTCTTCGTACGGTACGACCGGGGTCGGATGCGTTTCAACATCGAAACCACCAGCAACGGCGCCAGCCCGCCGGACGCTCATTATATCACCAAATTCAACGTGCCCGATGGCGGCCGCGATGCGATCTACATGAAGAGCCTGACCAAGCGTCAGACGCTCGGTTGTTTCTTCAATAACCTGGGCAACGTCTACAGCGAAGCCGGCGACATTGATGCGGCCCAAGTCGCCCTGGAAAGAGCGGTCGCGATCAACCCGGGCCTCTCAGAATCTCGGGCCAACCTGGGCAATATCTACCTGCAGAAGGGCCGGGCCAACGATGCCGTCCAGCAGTATCAATCGGCCCTGGAATTGAACCCCAGCGACCCAAAAACACACAGCAACCTGGGCAATGCCTACATGATGCTCAATAGGCTGAGCCCCGCGGCTTCTTCCTACCGGCAGGCGATCCAGCTCGATCCCAATTTCGTCGAGGCCCACCGCAACCTGTCGCTGTTGTTCACTCGGCAGGAACAATACGGCCAGGCGCTCTCGGAGTTGAACCGTGCCCTGGATCTCGACGCCAAAAACCTCCAGACGCACCTCCAACTCGGGGAACTATACTATCGCATGGGTCAGTACCGCCAGGGTCTCCAGCAGTTTCGCCAAGCGCAGAATCTGAAGGCGGATTCAGCGGAAGCCTATTATGGTCTCGGGATTTGCCACAGCAAACTGGACCAGACCAACGAAGCCATGCAGGCCTACTCTCAGGCTCTTGTACTCAAGCCTGGCATGCCGGCCGCTCTGGAGGGCCTGGGTAATGCGTATTTCAACCTGGGCAACTACGATTTGGCCATTCAGTACTACCAGCGGGCGAGCGCCGCCAAATCCGGCGACACGGGAATCCTCTTCAATCTGGGATCCGCTTACCTCAACAAGGAGGACTACGGGCAGGCCGTCGAAGCGTACCTCCAAGTCATCAAGATCGACCCTAAGATTGGTGACGCTCACCATAGGCTGGCGTACGGATACTACCGCCTCGGCAAGTACGAGCTGGCTTGGAACCACCTGAATACGGCGAAGAAACTTGGGGTCAAGGTAGCCGACGACCTCCTGAAGGCGATCCAGAGCCGGTTGAAATGACCTGAACAAAGTTATTTTGAGAGGCCCTTGACGCTGCCCCGGGCTTCCAGTAGAATAAGAATGCCAAGTGGGAATAAGCAGTCGACTGCTTGATCGTGAGCAATCCCAGGAAAAAACCAATCATTGGAATCCTTGGCGGTATCGCCTCGGGCAAGAGCACTGTGGCCGCCGAATTCGGCAAACTGGGCTGTGCGGTCATCAGCGCCGATGCCCTTGCTCATGATCTCCTGAAGGAAGAGCCGGTTCAAAAGGAGCTCGTGCAACAGTTCGGCCGGGAGATTCTGCAGCCCTCGGGCCAAATCGACCGGGCCAAGCTGGCGCAGATAGTTTTTGCCGATACCGAGAAATTGTGCGCTCTGAACAAAGTGGTTCATCCGCGCGTACTGGAACGAACCGAGGAGTTGATTGTTGAGTATAATCACCGTGGACCTGCCCGAGCGATTGTACTTGACATGCCCCTGCTGGTGGAAGTTGGATGGGCGAACCGTTGCGATCGGCTGATTTTCATCCAGTGCGACAGGGCACAGCGGACCCGCCGAGCCAAACAAGCGGGCCTCCTGAATGAGCAGGAAATCAAAATTCGCGAAAAATTTCAGATTTCTCTGGACAAGAAGGCGGAGCTGGCCGATAATACCATAGACAACAATTCTGACTTCTCGACGTTGGTCAGGCAAATCCAAGACATCTTCTCTGATATAGTTCAAAGCGGGTAGTGCGGTTTGTACAGCGTCCTGCGAGAGAAGGCGGTCTTGTTGAGCCATGCGGTAGTGGTGTAGTTCGAGGCTCATTTCCACAAAACCACCCGGAGAAGATGCTGCACGTCGGCTATTGACGCGTGGCCCGCGTCTGTGGGGCAGGTTATCCCCGTGCGGGTAGGGGCCCGGGTGACAAGAGAACCACGTAACAGCAAAAAGGAGTAGTTATGGCGAAGGCCAGAACAACCAAGCGGAAGGGAACGAAGAGGAAGCCGGTTGACGACGAACTGATGGAGGAACAGGTGGAACAGCCGGGACCAACCTCAGATTCGGATGCCGCCGTCACGCCCTTGGAGGACGATCCGCCGGTGGAGATCCAGACCGAGCCTGACGAGACCACGGAGACGGCCGAGCCAACGGAGGTCATTGAGGTCACGGACGAGGGGATCGAACCGACCGACGAAGAGTCCACGCACGCCAAATACGAGCGGATCAAAAAAGGAAATTTGTACCTGACGGACCTGCAGCGGCTGACCGTGGCCGAGCTCCACGAGATGGCGAAAAAGGAAGGGATCACGGAGTACAGCGCCCTGAAGAAACAGGACCTGATCTTCCGTATCCTCAAGGAACGTATCCGTCAGAACGGCCTGATGTACGGGGAAGGCGTTCTGGAGGTCCTGCCGGATGGCTACGGCTTTCTGCGCAATCCCAGCTACAATTACCTGTCCTCTTCGGATGATATCTACGTCTCACCGTCACAAATTCGACGCTTCGGGCTGCGAACCGGGAACATCGTTTCCGGACAGATCCGGCCTCCCAAGGATTCCGAGAAGTATTTTGCCCTGCTGCGCGTCGAGGCGATCAACTTCGAGAACCCCGACTTGCTGGCGGATAAGATCGTTTTCAGTGATTTGACCCCTCTGCACCCGGAGCAGCGTCTCATTCTTGAGACGACCGCCGATGAGCTGAACATGCGGATCATCGACCTGGTGACTCCGGTGGGCAAGGGTCAGCGCGGCCTGATCGTCGCCCCGCCCCGGACGGGCAAGACAATCCTGCTGCAGAAGATGGCCAACGCGATCAGCACGAATCATCCGGAAGTGAAGCTGATCGTGCTGCTGATCGACGAGCGGCCGGAGGAAGTGACGGAGATGGAGCGGAAGACCGCCGAGAACGTCGAGGTCATCAGCTCCACGTTCGACGAGCCCGCCTCCCGTCACTGCCAGGTGGCCGAGATCGTCATCGAAAAGGCCAAACGCATGGTCGAGTATGGCACGGACGTGGTGATTCTGCTCGACTCCATCACTCGTCTGGCTCGCGCGTACAACAACGAGACGCCGCACTCCGGCCGGATCCTGACGGGCGGTGTGGACGCCGGCGCCATGCAGATGCCCAAGAAATTCTTCGGTGCCGCCCGCAAAATCGAGGAAGGCGGCTCGCTTAGCATCTTCGCGACCGCTCTGATCGATACCGGCTCCAAGATGGACGAAGTGATTTTCGAGGAGTTCAAGGCGACCGGCAACATGGAACTGCATTTGGACCGGCGGCTCGTCGATCGGCGCGTCTGGCCGGCTATCGAGATCAGTCGCAGCGGAACGCGACGCGAAGAGTTGCTGCTCGATCCGAAGGAGTTGGAGCTTGTTTACCGGCTCCGTCGCGTTCTGAGCGACCTGAACCCTGTCGAGGCGGTCGAACTGCTCAAGAGCCGGCTGGCGAAGACGCGGAGCAACGCCGAGTTCCTTATGACCATGAATCTCGACTAAGCGGTTCGTCGCCTGCGAAGAGCCCGGGGCCACCTCGCTCTTTACACGGCTTCTTCATACGATTAACATGACGTCCGGCAGACATGCGTCTGCCGGATTTTTTTTGCACGGCACTTGAGTTGGATGCGCCATGGCGGAACAGTTGTCCAAGGTTTACGATTCCAAGACCGTCGAGAGGCAGGTCAACGACCTCTGGCAGTCGCAATCCTATTTCCACGCCGAGCCATCCCGGAAAGGGCCGGGGCGAAAGGCGTTCACGATCGTTATCCCCCCGCCGAACGTGACGGCGGCTTTACATTTGGGTCACGCCCTGAATAACACGCTCCAGGATATCCTGATCCGCTTTCGCCGCATGGAGCAATACGAGACACTCTGGATGCCCGGCACCGACCACGCCGGCATCGCCACACAAACGGTGGTCGAGAAACGCATTCTCGCGGAGGAAGGCAAACGACGCACGGACTTCCAGCGTGAGGAGTTCGTCAAACGCATTCAGGCTTGGAAAGATGAATACGAAGCGACCATCCTCGGCCAACTCAAGGCGATGGGGTGCTCCTGTGACTGGCAGCGGACCCGCTTTACGATGGACGAAGTCTGCGCCCGGGCGGTCCGGGCCAACTTCTTCAAGCTCTTCAAAGACGGCCTGATCTATCGCGGCAAGCGGCTCGTCAATTGGGACCCCGCCACCCAAACCGTCCTCGCTGACGACGAAATCGAGCACGAAACCATCCAGGGCTTCTTCTGGTATTTGAAATATCCGCTTGTTGAGCCAGTGGTACTGCCCGACGACGCGGGCAGCGAACCCAATCGTGGCGAGGGTGTCCCGCCCTTGCGTCCCGAGGGCATCTTGCCCTCGGACCCCGCCAACGAAATGCGCCAGCGTCAGGGGCACAATCTTCCCCACTGGACACGAAGTGGCGCCACCTACGCCATCGCTTTTCGTCTGGCCGATAGCCTTCCTCCGGAAGTCCTTCACGCATGGAAACAGGAACGGGAAGGCATCCTCCTGCGGGCCCAGGAGCAAGACCGCCCCCTGACACCCCATGAGGAGCGGGAACTCGACCGCCTATACACCACTCGAATCGAAGCCTTCCTGGATTCCGCCCAAGGCGCTTGCCACGTCGCCAAACCGGAGATCGCTTCATTAGTCCAAGAAGCTCTGCGTCACTTCAACGGCCAGCGGTACGATCTGCTCGCTTGGTGCATCATGCCCAATCACGTTCATGCGATTGTGCGCCCGTTGGAAGGTTATGACCTGCCCGGCATCCTCCACAGTTGGAAATCCTTCACCGCCAAGCAGGCGAACAAGCTTTTGGGGACAACCGGGCCCTTCTGGCAGGATGAATACTACGACCATCTGATCCGGGATGAGGAGGACTTCAATCGGCATTTGACGTACGTGCTGCAGAATCCGGAGAAGGCAGGGCTGAAGGCGTGGCCCTGGGTGGGTCTTGAGCAACGGGGCCAGCAGGAGGAAGGAAGACACGGGCAGGATGCCCGTGAGACGCAAGGGCGGGACGCCCTCGCCACGAACAACACCACGATTACTCATATAACCGTCGCCACGACACGGCCGGAGACTATGCTCGGCGATACGGCTGTGGCCATGAACCCTGCCGATCCGCGCGCCAAGTACCTCGTTGGCAAAATGGTACGACTGCCCATCGTCGGGCGAATCATTCCGATCATTGCCGATGAGCACGTGGTCCTGCCGAACCCTCAGAGCGAGGACGAGAAGGCTCGCTTTTCCACGGGATTCCTGAAGGTCACGCCGGCTCACGATCCGGACGACTGGGAGATCGGCAAACGGCACAATCTGCCCGTCATCAACATCATGGCGCCGGATGGTTCGATCAGCGACAGGCACGGCTGGCCGGATGCGACCACGCCCGAGGCCCGCAATCTGCTCGGCATGGATCGCTTCGAGGCCCGCGAGGCCGTCGTGGATTGGTTCCGCCAGGAGAACCTGCTGGAGGAAGTCCGCGACTACGCACATGAGGTGGGCCACAGCTATCGTAGCCATGTTCCGATCGAACCTTACCTGTCCGACCAATGGTACGTCGCGGTCAAGCAACCTATCGCTCACCTGGCTCAGAAGGTCGGCCAAGGGCTGATCGAAGGGACGGATGTGCCGGTGAACTCTCTTGCCGGCCTGGCCCTCAAGCCCCTGCTCGATGGGCGACTGCGATTCATCCCCGAGCGATATGCCAAGACCTACCAGACTTGGCTGGAGAACCTGCGTGACTGGCCGATTTCCCGTCAACTCTGGTGGGGGCACAGGATTCCTGTCTGGTCAAAGCAGAGCACGCAGTATTCTTCGGAAGAGGTTGAGCATTTCAATCTGTCCAACCGGTTCCCAACGACAGACACTTTCTTGGAGATGTATAGCGACAAAGTATGCGGGTCGGGGCGTTACGACAAGCAAACGGGTGAGACCACATCCTTTGTCTCTATTGCATCGGGAAATCCGGATATTGAGAAGAGACTAGAGAGCAGCGGTTGGCAGCGGGATTCGGATGTGCTGGACACATGGTTCTCATCCGCCCTGTGGCCGTTCAGCACGTTGGGGTGGCCGGAGGAGACGCCCGAGTTGAAGGCGTTCTATCCCGGCGATGTCCTTTGTACGGCCCGCGAGATCATCACACTATGGGTGTCCCGTATGGTGATGATGGGACAATACTGCGCGGGCGATATCCCCTTCCATGATGTCTATATCCATGCCATGATCCAGGACGGCGAAGGCCGGAAGATGTCCAAGAGCTTGGGCAACGGCATCGACCCGCTCATCGCCATCGACAGCCACGGCGCCGATGCGATGCGGTTCACGCTGGCGAGCATGACCACGGACACGCAGGATATCCGCATGCCTGTGGTCCCGATGACATTGCCGGATGGCCGCAAGGTCAATACCTCACCGAAGTTCGACCTCGGCCGCAATTTCTGCAACAAGCTGTGGAATGCCTCACGTTTCGCCATGATGAATCTGGAGGGTGTCGATCCCGCCGGCTTCGATGCGGCCAAGCTGGACATCACGGACCACTGGATTCTGTCACGCTTGGCGACGACACGGAACGAGGTCACCGATTCTCTCAACACCTTCAAGTTCAGCGAGCCGCTCGGGCAGTTGTACCACTTTTTCTGGAATGATTTCTGCGACTGGTATCTCGAATGGGTCAAAGCGCGGATGCGGGACGACCAGAGCAAGGCGGTCGCGCAGAACGTTCTGGCGTTCGTTCTGGATTCCACGCTGCGTCTGCTTCACCCGTTCATCCCGTTCATCACCGAGGGCATTTACCAGAAGCTCAACGAGATAGCTCCGGTACGAGAGCTCCGGGGACTGGCGGCGACCGACCGGGCGGAGGCGATCACCATCGCCCGTTGGCCCAGCGACATCGGGCAACTGAAGAATCCGGCGGTTGAGGAGCAAGTCCGATTGGTGCAGGAAATCGTCCGAGCGATTCGCGACCTTCGCAGCAACTACAACCTCGCACCGGGTGCGAAATTGATTGTCTCCCTCAGTGCGCCGCAAGCCATCGGGGACACCCTTAGCACCAACCGCGGGCTGATCTGCCAGTTGGCAGGCTTGGGGGACCTCCAGGTCGGGGAGAATCTGCCCAAGCCGAACAATGCCGCCACCGCCATAGTAGAAGGGACGCAAGTTTACGTACACAACGTCGTCGATCCCGTCGCGGAACGTGCGCGCCTGGAAAAGCAGAGGCAGGAGATCGAGCAGGCGAAGAAGGCCGTGGAGAACAAGCTGGCCAACGCGAACTTCGTGGCCAAGGCCAAGCCCGAAGTCGTCGCTCAAGCCAGAGAGAAACTCCAGCAGCTTCAGGAACAATTACAGGCCATTGAGGGGCACCTGGCCGAGATCAAAGGCTGATCTATCGAGGAAACCGCCATGGAAGTGGAAGTGGAACTGTCGCGGATCATTATCAATGAGACTTCCGATCAGCAGGTGATCGTCCTGAAGGAACGCAACGGCGCGCGTGCATTTCCGATCGTCATCGGGATCGTGGAGATTTTCGCCATCGACCGTCGGCTGAAAGGGATCAAGCCGCCCCGGCCCATGACGCACGATCTGTTGGCCAACATTATTGACGGCCTCGGTGCCAAGATCGAACGAATCGTGATCGACGACCTCCGTAATCACACGTTCTACGCCAAGATCCACCTTGGTATCGACGGCCGCCGCGTGCAGATCGATTCCCGGCCCTCCGACGCCATCGCCCTGTGCGCCGCCATGGACGCCCCTATCTTTGTGGCGGAGCATGTGTTCGATCTGACGAGCCAGTGAGGAACGTCGCGACGACCAATACTCCCACCGCGATGCACAGCATCGCATCCGCCACGTTGAAGGTGTGCCAGTGCCGGCCGGGCCAATACACGACGTCGATGAAATCCCGGACTTGACCGCCGTTGAAGAGCCGATCCCAGAGATTGCCACTCACGCCGGCCGCGAAGAGCCCCAACGCGACTTGGACCATCCGCTGGCGTGCCGAGCCGAGGAAGAAGACCCCCAGGATCACGAGCAGGGCAAGCACGGAGACGCCGACCAGAAAGGCCAGGCGGCCGGAAGCAATGCCGAAGGCCGCCCCGGTGTTCAGAGCGAGCCGAAACGAGAGGAAATCATTGAGGATCTCCGCGCTCTGCCCCGGCCGGTCTCGCAGCCAGCCGAAAACGGCATGCTTCGTCCCCAGATCCGCCGCCAGACCAGCCAAGAGAAGGGGCCAGAAGATCAAGTGTCCGATCATGTCAGGAAGCTCCGCTCTACAGCGATCCAGCAGGCCGGAGCTCGGGCTGGTCTCAACGACTCTATCTTGATTGCCGGTTTCCATGGCTCTAATAGTCTAATCCCTCTAAGGAATTCTGCAACATAGAATGCTCGCGGATCAATTTTTCGAGCACATCACGCTTGGGCTGGTCAGGTTTGATGACCAGGGACCGCCGCCAGTGCCGCACGGCCTCGGCCTCCCAACGGGCCTCGCCTGCTTGGCGTGCCTTCAACACACAGGCCACACCCAAACCACGATGGGCCTCCCAGTCGTTCGTGTCGTGATCAATCGAGGTCTGATACATCTGCACGGCCTGATCGACGTCACCAAGCTTGAGGAAGCAGTAGCCGAGGTGGCGAAAAACCGCGCCGTTCTCAGGCCGCCTCTGCGAAACCGAGATCAGAACTTGCTGAGCTCTCTCGTACTGCCCTGCTCTGAGGTAAGCTACGCCCAAAGGCAGCAGCACGTTCGGATCGTCGCCGCTCAGCGTCAGCAAACGCCCATAGACTCCGATGGCCTGCTCGTAGTCCTTTTGCGCCTCGTAGACGCGTGCCAGCAGCGACAGCGCCTCCCTGGGCTGGTCGCCTGTTTTCTCAGCCAATTCACAGTACATCAGTGATTTTGCGTATTGCCCCGCCTGGAGGTAGCACTCCGCGGCGCCTCGGCTCGCGTCGAAGCTCTTGGGGTCCAACTCCGCCGCCCGGGCATACGCCTGGGCCGCCTGGGGATACTGCCCGAGCAATTCGCGGATTTGGGCGAGATTTCGATGATCCTCGGCCGACCAGGGGGCCAGCTTGGCCGCCTGCTCGAAGGCAGCCAGGGCCCTCTCCCGGTTGCCCAGAGCCTGATAGGCTTTGCCCAGTTCCGCGTGGGCCAGGGCAAAATCAGGATCAGCCGCTACGACGGCGTTGAGCTTGTCGACCGCCAGCTCATTCTGTCCCAGCTCGCGAAGCGCCACGGCGTCCACGTACCAATCCGTCGCCGGTCGCGGCTGCGAACAGCCGGAGAGCAGACCGCACTCCACTGCCAGGATGAGGAACCCCCGCCGCGACATGTCGCGTCTGGGAACCCGGCTCCACGCCACCGGGATTACCCTGTTCTTTCCCTCGGACACGGGCCGCCTTTCAGACCGGAGGTGAGGCTCGGACGCACTCGCGCCCAGCATCGTCATCCTTATCGACCTACAAATTATACCAGGATTTGCCCCGACAGGAAAGCCGTTTGTCGCGTGCCCGTCACGACGAACCGGGACGCTCATTTGACACCGACGTTGCCCTTCTATATGATACTAAGCCCTTGGACCAAGCCGGGGGCCATTTCTGCACCCCGCTCTGGAAGACAACCGTTGGAAAGGCATGTTCTACATGGCAAAAGAGAAGATCGCGCCGAAGAAAAGGCCTTGCGTTCTGATTATCCGCGATGGCTGGGGCTACAATCCGGACCCAAAGGAAGACCCGTACAACTCGATCAAGCGGGCCCACGTCCCGACGGACACGATGCTGATGACTCAGTACCCACACTGCCTGATCCACACCTACGGTGAATACGTCGGTCTGCCGGACGGCACGATGGGCAACAGCGAGGTCGGCCACCAGAACATCGGGGCCGGGCGCATCGTGCCGCAGGAATCGGTCCGTCTCACGCACGCGATCCGCAACGAGTCGTTCTTCCAGAACGAGCAATTCCTGAAGCTCGTCGACTTCGTCAAGAAACACCAGGGCAAAGTGCACCTCATGGGCCTGTGCAGCGATATCGGCGTCCACTCCCTCCTCGGGCACCTTTACGGCCTGCTGGAACTGGCGAAACGCAACGGCCTCAAGGACGTCTTCATCCATGCCTTCACGGACGGACGCGATTCGCCACCCAACAGCGGACTCGGATACGTAGCCGAGGTGGAGAAGAAAGCCGCCGAGATCGGCGTCGGGAGAATCGCGACGGTGACGGGCCGCTTCTACGCGATGGACCGGGACAGCCGCTGGGACCGCGTGCAGAAAGCCTATGAGTGCCTGCGGTTCGGAAAAGGTCTCAAGGCCCGTAGCGCCACGGAGGCGGTCAAGGACAGTTACGCCAGGAAGGTCACGGATGAGTTCATTGAGCCGGCGGCCATGGTGAACGAGAACGATGAGCCGATCGCCACGATTGCCGACGGCGACGGCGTCGTGTTCTTCAATTTCCGGGGCGACCGACCGCGCGAGATCACGCGGGCCTTCGTGGACCCCGCCTTCAAGGAATTCCCCAGGACGACCAAACCCGACGTCTATTTCGTTTGCATGACCGAGTACGATGCGTCGATTCCGGCACCCGTGGCCTTTACCAAGCCACCCAAGATGAAGAACATCCTCGCGGCGTACTGGAGCTCACTGGGTCTCAAGCAGTTCCGCTGTGCCGAAACCGAGAAATATGCTCATGTGACGTTCTTCTTCAACGACTACACCGAGAAGCCCTTTAAAGGCGAGGACCGGCAGATCGTCCCGTCGCCCAAGGTCCGGACCTACGACCTCAAGCCCGAGATGAGCGCCTACGAGGTGGCGAACATTGTGCTGGAACGGCTGGACTCCAACAAGTACGACGTGATGGTCGTCAACTTCGCCAACCCCGACATGGTGGGCCATACCGGGGACCTTACGGCGGCCATCAAAGCGGCCGAGACGGTCGATGAGTGCGTGGGCAAGATCCTCGACAAGGTCAAAGGCATGGGTGGAGCCGCGATCGTCACCGCCGACCACGGCAATTTCGAGAAGATGATCGACGGCGCACCGGAGAACCCGCACACCGCCCATACGGTGGGCGACGTGCCGCTGGTCATCTTCGACGACCGATACCAAGGCCGCAAGCTGCGGGAGGGTAGCACCCTGGCCGATATCGGGCCTACTCTCCTGGAGGTCATGGGATTGCCCCAGCCGCCGGAGATGACCGGCCGCAGCTTGCTGCACTGATCGTCAATCGGTTGCGGTTGCGCAACTCGTATCGGTTGCGTAGAGCGTGGAGCGTGCTTGCCACCGGCCGACAGACGTCCGACGAAACGAGCCGCGCAACCGTCCACCGCTTGACGATCCTGAACCGACGCACCATCTTGCGATCAGGACGGTATCACGTTTATGGGTAGAATTGTCCAGCTTGATCGAACCATGGTGAACCTGATCGCGGCGGGCGAGGTGATCGAACGCCCTGCGAGCGTGGTCAAGGAGTTGATGGAAAACAGCCTCGACGCCGGAGCGACGAAGATCAGCGTGGCCGTCGAAGACGGGGGCCGCAAGCTCATCTCGATCGTCGATGATGGTGTGGGCATGGACGCAGACGACCTGGCCAACGCCTTCGAATCCCATGCGACGAGCAAGATCAAGGACGTCGAGGACCTGCACAAGATCGCCACCCTCGGTTTTCGCGGCGAGGCCCTAGCCAGTATCGCCTCCGTGGCACGAGTCCGGTCCGTCAGCCGGACGCGTGAGGCCGGCCAGGCCCATTGCCTCGAGATCGACTGCGGCGACAAAGGCTCCGTCAGCCCGTGCAGCGGCGATTTCGGCACGACGATCCACGTGCGGGACCTCTTCTGCAAGACCCCCGCCCGCCGCAAGTTCCTGCGGACCGCCAATACGGAGATCGGCCACATCAGCGAGCAATTCTCCCGAATCGCCCTGCCACAGACGCAACTGGACTTGACGTTGCTCCACAACGGCCGCGAGTTGCACCGGCTGGCAAAGACGACCAGCTTCAAGGAACGGGTTCTGCAACTATTCCCGATGTTGATCAGCCAGCCCGGCGATCTGATCGAGACCCAAAGCGATGAGAAAGGCATCCGCATCCGCGCGTTGCTCGGGCGGCCGAGCGTTTCGCGCACGAGCAACCAGTTCCAGTACACGTTCCTGAACGGGCGGTTCATTCGCGACAAGTTCATCTCCCACGCCATTAAGGAAGCGTACCGGGGTATGCTGGAGGCGAATCGCTTCCCCATCGTGTTCCTTTTCATCGAGATGCCGTTCGACGGTTACGATGTGAACGTCCATCCCACGAAGATCGAGGTGCGGTTCTACAACGCTAATCTGGTCCACTCGCAGGTCCTGGGTGTGCTGCGGGAGCAACTGCTGGGCACGGACCTCAACCTGCCCGCCCAGTTGCCGATGGCACCGTCTTCCGGCGGGACCGAGGATAGCACGGGCCGACAGGCCCGGAGGCAGCAGATCGCTGATGCCATGGCGGAGTTCTTCAAGAAGCACCGACCTGCCCGGCAACAGGAATTCGATCTGCGCGTGGAGAACGTCGGGCCACGCCCCAGACCGGGTCCGCAGAGACCGATGGCCCAGAGACCCGAGCCGGCCGCCGTGCCCCCGGTGCTGGACCACCGGTATATTCAGATCCACGATAGCTATATTGTCGAGCAGACAGGGGACGGCTTTGTCATCATCGACCAGCACGCCTTGCACGAGCGAATGCTGTACGAGACCTTGCAGCACCGGCTGCAGCGTGACAGTCTCGAATCGCAGCGACTTCTTTTGCCGGAGAGCTTCGACGTAACGGACGCCCAGGCGGGCGCCATTGAAAGCCACGGCGATCTGCTGGCCCAGTTGGGCATTGAGCTGACCCCGTTTGGGCCGAGGATCTACGCCGTACAGACCTTTCCGACCGTGTTGGCCGGCGTTGCGCCCGTCGAATTCGTCCAGGACCTGATCGATAGGCTCGTTGAGCGAGGCGACGCGGTGGCCCGGCAGGACCTTCTCGACGACATCTTGAGCATGGCGGCCTGCAAAGCGGCGATCAAGGCCGGCCAGAGACTGACCGACAGCGAGATCGAGGCGCTGCTCGCCGAACGCGAGCGTTTCGAATCCACCAGCCGATGCCCACACGGACGACCGACAACGATCCGATTCTCGATCAGCGAGTTGGAGAGGCAATTCAAGAGGACGTAATGGGCAGGTGGTGGCTCCTATTGCTGGCATTGGTGCTGTGGCTCGTGTGCGGCTACGCGATCGTGGGGCCGGGGAAGGTGGATGCCGGCACCGGCGTGTCAGGCTCTGGCCCACCCTCGCGCATTGTTTCGATGGCACCGAACCTCACAGAAATCCTCTTCGCCCTCGGGCTCGGCGACCAAATCGTCGGCGTCACGCAGGACAGTGATTATCCCCCCGCCGCTCTGCGCAAGCCGAGAGTCGGGACGTTCTGGCAGCCGAACATCGAGGCGATCATCGCGGCCAAGCCCGACTTGGTCGTGACATTGGCCTTCGAGCAGCAAAGAGAGCTCGCCCGCAGGCTCCGACGTGCCGGCTACGATTGCCTCACCGTTGATATCGAGAGAATCGGCGATCTCTTCACCGCCATCGTGGCCATCGGCGATGCTGTCAGGGCCCCAGGACAGGCCCGGCAATTGTCAGACGGCATCCAGGCCGCGCTTCTTCGGCTCCAGACAGCGACCGCCGGCCTACCGAGGGTGAAGGTCCTTTGGGTCGTGCAAAGGGAGCCGCTGCGCGTGGCCGGCAGAGATACGTTCGTCAACGAGATGATCGAGTTGACGGGCGGCGAAAACGCGATCGGCCCGACGCTTCACAAGTACCCGCCGATCGGTGCCGAACAAGTGGTCGCGGCCCGTCCCGAAGTGATCATTGAGCCGGCAATGGTACACGGTTCACTCGACGAACAGCATCGACAGGCGACCTCTTATTGGCGGCGCTATGCCAACGTCCCGGCCGTTGTCAACAAACGGATCTACGTGATCGACGGAGACATGGTCTCCCGGCTCGGCCCCCGCCTGCCCCAGGGGAGCGAGACCATCGCCAAATGCCTTCGGCCTGAATTGTTTGGAGACTGAGACCGTGCCTGCGACCCTCTCGCCCCGAACCTTGCTGATCCGGACCGCCGCGGCCGGTACGTTGCTCGTGCTGGTCATGTTCCTGTGCGCGCTAGTCGGCCCGCAGGCGATCTCCTGGAAAGCGGCGCTGAACGGCCCGCCCGGTCCTGCAAGTCCGAACCCCGATTATGAGATCTTCGTCCACTTCAGGATCCCACGAATCCTCTTGGCTGCCCTGGTGGGGGCCGCGCTGGCCAGCGCCGGTGTGGTTCTCCAGGCGCTGCTGCGCAATCCGCTCGCCGATCCGTACATCCTCGGCATCTCCAGCGGCGCCGGCTTGGGCGCGATGCTCGCCATCATCAGCGGCATCGGCTGGACCCTGTGGGGCCGATCGCCCGTCGCGGTGTTCGCTTTCGTCGGCGCATTAGGAACCGTCTGGTTGGTCTGGGGGATCGGTCGCGTCACGGGCAAGCACTATGTCACGGGCCTGCTCCTGGCCGGCGTCGTCGTCAACGCCTTCCTCTCGGCCATGATCATGTTCCTGACGTCGGTCGCAAAAAGCCAGCAACTCTACGCGACGATCTTCTGGCTCATGGGCAATATTACGGAGGAGGACTTCCTTGTGCTCTGGGTGGGAGGCGGCTGCATTGGGGCCGGGATCGTCGGACTGTTCTTCCTCAGTCCCCAGCTCAACATCATCAGCATCGGTTATCACGACGCCAAGAGCGTGGGCATTCCGGTCGAGAGGGTTGAGCTCGCCGCCTTCGCCATCTCGGCGTTCATCACGGCCGTTGCCGTCAGTCTGAGCGGCCTGATCGGCTTCGTGGGTCTGATCATCCCGCACGCGGTCCGGCTGATGTTCGGGCCCGACCACCGCCAGCTCCTGCCTCTCAGCGCCTTGGCAGGCGCGATGTTCCTGGTTGCGGCGGACACGGTCGCTCGCACCATCATAGCGCCCGCTCAGTTGCCGGTTGGGGTCATCACCGCCCTTGTGGGGGGCCCGTTCTTTCTGATCCTCCTGGTCAAGTACAGCAGAAAGGTATACTGGCTGGCATGATACTGACGATTCAGGCAGAGCAGATTACCTTTGGCTATGGCCGGGATAAGCCGGTCCTGCAGGACGTTAGTTTCGAAGTTCAGACCGGAGCTTTCCTGGCTATCGTCGGACCCAATGGGGCGGGGAAGAGCACCTTGGTTAACATTCTGGCCGGTCTCCTCAAGCCTCAATCCGGGCAAGTCTTGCTCAATGGCGTGAATCTACGAGCCCGGAGCGTGCAAGACCTCGCTCGACAGGTCGCTGTCGTCCGCCAGGAGTTCATCCCCACGTTCGCGTTCTCTGTCGTGGAGACGGTTCTGATGGCCAGAACGCTCTACTATGGCCGGCTGGGCTTCGAGAGCAGGGCCGACAGAGAAATCGTGCGGCAGGCACTGGAACTCACGGATACGACCGAATTCGCCGCGCGACCTCTCGCCAGTCTCAGTGCGGGGGAGCGTCAGCGGGTCTTCCTCGCCCGGGGTCTCGCCCAAGATACCCCGATCCTCCTGCTCGACGAGCCGACCTCCTTTCTGGATGTGAAGCACCAGGTCAGGATCTATGACTTGCTGAAGTCCGTCCAAGCCGAGAAAGGAACGACCATCGTCGCGATTACTCACGACCTCAATTTGGCCACTCAGTACTGCGAACAGACGTTGCTGCTGTACCCGTTCGGTAGCCAGCCTGCCGAATCGCCCTCCTACCGGATCGGCAAAACCGCCGAAATCCTCGCTCCCGAGGAGGTCGAACGAGCTTTCGATGTCCGCGTATTTTCAGCAAGAGTGGGCAACGAGAGGTTCTTGATCCCCTTGGGCGCCAGAGCCAAGGGAGCGAGCCTCTGGGGCCGGACTTCGTGAGCAATCTGTCGGTGCCAGCCCTAAGTCCTATAGTATCAACAATTTGGCTCTGGCCAGAGGACTATCGTGCCCGCGTCACGTAGGAGCGCTATTTTTCAACGATCCGCACAAAAGCTAAGGATTTCGGTTGGGGATGGTCGATAGGACGGTAGTTGAGAAGGAGAACTACCGTCATGCACTACCAATGGCCGAGCCAGACGCAGTTTCGGGAGTGGACGTTGGTCCCGGAGGACCGCCAGTGTG
>CAYHAJ010000219.1:0-5090 GCA_964354535.1 uncultured Pirellulales bacterium | reverse complement strand
GACCAGATGCTGAAGTACGGATCGCACGCGACCAGCGGCGTGGCGGGCGGGACCAGCTTGTCACCCTCAGCGCGGCGCGACGCCGGCGGCGTGTAGAGCGACTTGTTCGCGGCGGCCACCGTATCGACGTCCATCTTAATGATCTGGCGGTCATAGGTCATCAGGCCGTTGACCTCGACCTCCACATCGGTCGTCTGCGTGTAAACCGCGGCGGACAGGCCCTGGGCGCCCGTCATCGGGTGAAGCTTGCGGATCAGGCCCAAGTAGGCGTCGGTTAATTCCTCCGCCGTGGTGAAGCTGCGGTAGCCCCAGTTCTTCTCGACCTGCCACGTATGCCCAGGCAGGGGCAAACCGAGGCCGCCGAATTCGCCCAGCACGACGGCCCGTTTCTCTTCGAGGCGCGGCACCGCCGGGCCGGAGTACTGGTGAATGTCCATCACGTCGCCGACGCCGCGATCCGTCCAGCCGCTGGCGTTATCGACCAGCCGCGTCGGATCGAGTTGCTTGATCATGTCCACGACTCGCGGCGTGTCGAACTGGCCCCAGCCCTCGTTGAACGGCACCCACATCACGATGGAGGGATGGTTGCGGAACGCCTCGATGATCCGGGTCAGCTCCAGGTCGAACTGCTTGGCGGATTCCTCGGTCCGCTTGACGTCCGGGTCGTTACGGCCGATATACTTGTCGCCACTGGGCATGTCCTGCCAGACCAGCAGGCCCAGCTTGTCGCACCAGTAGTACCAGCGGTCCGGCTCGACCTTGACGTGCTTGCGGGCCATATTCATGCCCAGCTTTTTCGTCACCTCGATGTCATACTTGAGAGCCTTGTCCGTCGGGGCGGTATACAACCCATCCGGCCACCACCCCTGATCCAGCGGCCCATACTGGAACAGCGGCTTGTTATTGAGGCACAGGCGCAGAACCCCATTCTCATCCTTGCCCAGCGAAATCTTCCGCATGGCAAAGTAGGTCTGGACGTTGTCGCCCCCGCGGTACTGGACCGTCGGCAGTCTCCCCGGCGCAGTGGCGGTCTTCGCCTCCTGGCTGAGCGAGACGACGAGAGTATAGAGGTGCGGTGTGTCCGGTGACCAAAGCTTCGGATTAGGTACGGCAATCTCCACTTCTTCGCCGATCTTGCCCCCGAGCACCGGCGCCACTCGTGGAACACCGGGGGTCGGCGGCTGGTCGAGGTTGGCCATGATGCGGTACCTGTTCGGGTCGGCGATGTTCCCTCCCACACGCACCTTGAGTCGGAGCACACCCGCGTCGATATCGGGAACCATCTCCACCGAGGCAATGTAGGCGGCCGGGACCGGCTCGATCCAGACCGTCTGCCAGATGCCGGTGACGGCGGTGTACCAGATACCGCCGGGCTTAAGGACCTGCTTGCCGCGCGGCTGGGTGCCGGTATTGGTCGGGTCCCAGACGGACAGGACGATCTCCTGCGCGCCGGTCTCCTTCAAGGCTTCCGTGATATCGAGCGTGAACGAATCGTATCCGCCTCTGTGGCTGCCGACTTCCTTGCTGTTGACCCATACGGTGGTATCCCAGTCCACCGCTCCAAAGTGGAGCAAGATACGCCGGTCCTGTTCGTTCCACCGCCGACCCTGGGGAATCTCGAAGGTCCGTCGGTACCAGAGTCGATTTTCCGGACCGACGGGCTTCATCACACCGGAAAGGGATGACTCGATAGGGAAGGGTACCAGAATCTGGCCGTCGAAGCTGTCGGGCTTGGTCGCATCCTTCGGCTTGATCGCGTAGTCCCAGAGGCCATTGAGGTTCAGCCAGTTCCGGCGGACCATCTGCGGCCTGGGGTACTCCGGAAGGGCGTTCTCGGGTGAGACCTCCTTGGCCCACCGGGTCATCAGGGGACCATCTGCCGGCTTCCACTCAGCCCGTGCCAGGCATGAGCACAGCAAGGCGACCGCCACTGCGAGACACATCCGATTCGTTCTGCGCTGATCGTTGACCATAAGAGGACCTCCTATTTTATGGTTGTGACGACCGCAGGGTAACCGCCGGGAAGCGCCTTTTCAACCAAAATTGGCCGTGGCACAAAGGCAGGATGTGGCCGGCATACGGTGGCGGATTCCAGGTCCATCGGGTCGGCCTGACGGGCGGAAATTGTCTTTGTTTCGCTGCGGCTTTGCCCACCAGCGCCTTCTGGTGGTCGGTGCGGGCAAATTGGCTTTGTTTCGCACGACAGCCCTCGGATTGGAATACTGGAATGATGGAATAGTGGAATGATGGGAATCCTGTCTGCCGGCAATTGGCTTTGTTTCGCACAATCCGCATCGGACTGGAATGCTGAGATAATGGAATAGTGGAATGGTGGGGTATCCCGACCGCCGGCAAATTGGCTTTGTTTGTACGGCACGCTCCCGCCGCAAATTGGGTTTGTTTCTGCAACACGCCCGGGGACGAGCCGGAGGGCCGAGGGGCGAGCGAGAGACCCGACCGTCCCTCGCCCCCCTGATGGGAAGTGGCTTTGTTTGTGCGCAAAGGGACCCGTCCGCGCTGATGGACCCTCGAAATTGGCTTTGTTTTTTCCGAAGCCATATCCGCATATTCTTCTCCTAAACCTCGTTGGGAACCGCAGTTAGCGACTATTTCCGCGTCCGGAAAATTGGGTTTGTTTCGCACAATAGGGACGGGGCTGGAATGATGGAATAGTGGAATGATGGGATGTCCCGTCCTCCGGAAATTGGGTTTGTTTCGCACAATTGACCCTCCAATGGGAGCCTGCTCCCGGCCCTGCCGACCCGGCCCATTCCTGTCCGCGTGGGTAAATTGGCTTTGTTTCGCACGGCGGCACCTCCGCGAAACTGGCTTTGTTTGCACAGCGGCCGTTCCACCGACCACTGACTACCGACTACCGGCTATCGTCTTTTGCCCTTTGCCCTTTGCCTTTTTACCTTTGACTTGTATGCGCCTCCCTATTACCCGCCGTGTTGCACGAATCTGTCCAACAAAATGGGTTTCGCCACTCTCCGAAATCGCCGTAAGTCCTTGTCCCTACTCTAATAAAGAAAATTGTAGTGCCGGCCCGTTTTAGGTTTGGGACTGTTGCACGAATTTGTCTATTCCTACGGAGGAGACGGGGATTCAGCAGAACGAGCGCGTAGCCCAGCCTTCAAACGGCTGGGACAACCCGAGACACGGCCGCGGCCATGCCAGCCGGCTCAACGGCCGCTTTGGGGGCGCGCCTCGTCGAAAGCTTTGGAAACGACCGCGCGCGGGGCGCGGAAGATCGTGCCATGCATGGCTTGCGGTGGCGCCGTCAATTCATTGGTCCGGTCGGTCCAGCGGACCAGGTCCGTCGACGTGGCCAAGCCGAAGCGGTTGGTCCGCAGGCGGAACCGGTCGAAGTAGAGTCGCCACTCGTCGCCGACTTTCAGCAGCGTCGGCCCTTCCGTCCACTGCTTCGCCTGCACGCTCGACCCGGGACCGGCCACGGGCCCGCTCCACGACCGTGGCGAGGGCATCTTGCCCTTGCTCTCCACCCCCGAACGCGATTCCTCCCGTTTGGGGTCCTCACGCGTCTGCCATCCATCCGGTGCGCGGAATTTCGGCGGGAAGGGTTTCGTCAGGTCGGCGGGCGCAGTAGTCACCCGGATATTCTTGCCGCCCAGTTTCGCCATCTGCTCGTTCTTGCAGACCAGCACCCACCGGCCCTTCGTTGGGTCCGTACTGCCCCGCTCGTCAAACGCCATCATCGCATCGATCTCGCTGACCCCGGGTGAGAAGAACACCTTGGCATCGGTGAAGCTCTGGAAATCCGTGGTCCGGGAAATGAACGTGCGATGGTGACGCGGATCGGGCTTGACCTTGCGGGCCGGGTCCTTCTCCAACCCGCCCGAGTTATGCCCGCCGTCACCCTCGACAGCGGTGGTCGCCGAGGACCAGAGGATCGCGTAGTTCTTCTGCACGGGGTCCCAATGAACCTCCGGTGCCCAGGTATTGATGGGCCGGTCATTGGCAGGCCAATTCTTGAACGGCTGCACCTGCACCGGCGCGGACCATGCTTTCAGGTCGGGCGAAGTCGCGGCCCCGAAGCACTCCCCGGTCCAGCTCGAAGTCCAGACCATGTGGAACAGCTCATCGCGATAGACAATGGAAGGGTCCCGCGTCAGGTTCTGTCCCACCCACTGCGGCGGCACAAAGACCGGCTGACCTTCATTGAGATCCTTGAACGTCAGACCATCCTCACTGGAGGCCAGATAGACGCCCGTCTCCCCGTTGCCTTTGAAGTAACTCAACAGAAAGACATCCTCCGCCGCAAACAACGCGGAACAGAGGCAGGCAGTCGCGACTACGATAGAACAGGCACAAGCTTTCATCGCATTCTCCTATCGACAATCTGTTGCTCGTGGTGCTTTGAGGACGGCGGTAGTATAATCACTCGCGTATCGAGATGGAACACCATGACACAAGAGGATATTGGCTGGAGCGGAGAACCCAATATGAGATGTTGGCCCAAGCCCAGAACAGATGAAGGCTACGTGGAGTTCGTGCGGGAGAGGATGAAGCGGAGAAAAGCCCTTGTGGTTTCTCATATCTGCGCGGTTCTGCTGTTCTTCCTGCTGATTCCCCTGTCCATTGCGGTATCCGCCTGGCTGCGTTCGCGCATTCCACTCGATTTGGATCACATTGGGCAATGGGGCGCTGTAATCGACGGCAGGATGGCAGGCTGGGGGTTCACTGTTGGATTGTGCAGCGTGATCTTGGGGATCCGAGCCTTTCGTGGCCCCAGGGCGGAGCGCCTCATGATCAAATTCCACGACGAGTTGGGTGCGAGGGCGTGCGATGGCCATCCCGCAGATCCAGGTCATCAGCAAGCGGAGCCCGGCAGAAGAACAGTGACGGATGAACAGTATGTCGCCTGTTTCCGCAAGGGAATAAAGTGGAGGATGTGGATCGCCCTGGTTTTCTTTTGTGTTGCCACTGTGTGTCTCCTCGCGTCTCTGGTCGCCTTAGTGACTGCGCAATAATAACCTGAACAACTTTCACTTCCGTGGAGACAGGGTGTAGTTCCATTCGCCGTGGAATTCGTGACGTTTGAGGCGTAGTTGCCCCAGTTGCTCGTCGGT
>CAYHAJ010000218.1:0-15544 GCA_964354535.1 uncultured Pirellulales bacterium | reverse complement strand
GCACGTCCGGTTCTGTGAGGGGCGTTGAAGCCTGGCTGTAGGGTACGATCGTGTGGCACTCTTGGTACCGAAAGGCAAGAGCAACGGAGAAAACAAATGTTACCTAACCAGCAGGGCCATAGTACGTCTACTCGACCAATTGGCCTCGGGCCCCAGGTGAGCCAAGCTCCGTGCGGCACGGCGGTTATGCGCGACGCGCCTCCTCGCGGGCCACGCCCAACAAACCCAATGTGGGGGTATCCGAGGCTCGAAGCGACAGAGGCGGCTGGTGACGTGCCCGTAAGGGCGTCTTGTGACACGGGCACCTTGGCCGTAGTCCAGAGTCATGGGCAAGATGCCCATGGTACTCATGGGCGGGACGGGGCCCCCAAACGCGAGCCATCGCGTTTGGGAACCCACGCCCATGCTACGGTACCGCCTTCAGGCGGGAAGGACTGGTCCGGCCCGCATAAACGCGGAACTCCGAACGACTGCGGACGCCTGTGCAAGGACGGTCATGCGCCCTATACTGGGACGAGTGTTGAATCCCATGGAGGCAAGTGATAGCATGGGCGGTCGAACGGCACACGATTTCAGTGAACTTGGGTATGGGAAAGGGCAGAAGATGAACGGGATGCAGAGCAATTTGGGCCAGGGGCGGATTACACGTCGCGACGTGCTGGCGGGGGCGGCGGCGGTCGTCGGGGCGGCGACGTTGCCCGGCGTGGTGCAGGGACAGGGCGGGCTTAAGCCCGGCTCGGTCGGCAAGGTCGTCAAGAACGGGCGGATTAAGCAGTCGATCTGCAGCGGGTGTTTGTCGAAGGCCAAGCTGGACCGGGAGCAGATCGCCAAGCTGCTGGTCGAGATGGGGCTTGTGGGAAGGGACCTCATGGGGCAGGCGGAGTGGCCCGTGCTCAAGCAGTATGGCCTTGTCGCGACCATGGTGCCGGGGGCGGGGTCCATCAAGAAGGGCCTCAATGACAAGTCCATGCACCCCAAGTTCATGGAAGACTTCAAGACGAACATCAAGGCCGCCGCGGAGTACAAGTGGCCCAACGTGATCTGCATGGCCGGCGACCGGGCCGACGCCGGCGACGCCGAGGGCATGGACAACTGCCAGACCATCCTCAAAGAGGCGGTCAAGATCGCCGAGGATTCCGGCGTGACCATCTGCATGGAGATGCTCAACAGCAAGGTCAACCATCCCGGCTACATGTGCGATAATTACCCGTGGGCTTTCGAGCTGTGCAAGCGTGTGAACTCGCCGCGGTTCAAGATGCTGTTCGATATTTACCACATGCAGATCATGGAAGGCGACCTGATCGCCACGATCAAGAAGAACATCCAGTGGATCGGCCATTTCCATACGGCGGGCGTGCCGGGGCGGCATGAGCTCGACGAAAATCAGGAGATCTACTATCCGCCGATCATGAAGGCGATCGTCGAGACGGGGTATCAAGGCTACGTCGCGCACGAGTACTCGCCGCTGCGTGATCCCATCGAATCGCTCGTGCAGGCCGTCAAGACGTGTGATGTGTAATGGAGGGTGGGCCTTGGCCCACCAGAGGTCGCGGTGGGGCAAGCCCCACCCTACAACTTCGATAAGGAGGATCCTATGACGAATCAAGTGAAGAACTGTTCCCGCCGCGATTTCATGAAGACCTCCGCCACAGCGGTGGCGTCGTTGTCGGCCTTGCCATTGGGCTTGTCGACCCAAGCCTATGCTGCCGGCTCGGACCGGGTGCGGGTCGGCCTGATCGGCTGCGGCGGCCGGGGCAGCGGCGCCGCGGCCAACTGCCTGGAGGCGGACGACGCGGTCGAGATTGTGGCGATCGCCGATGCTTTCCAGGACAGAATTGACCGGGGTCTGACCACCATCCGGCAATGGTGCGAAAAGAACAGCAAGCCCTTCGGCCAGAGAATGAAGGCGACGCCGGAGACCACGTTCCTGGGATTCGACGGCTACAAGAAGCTGCTGGCCCTGAAAGAGGTGCAGGTCGTGTTGATCGCGACGCCCGTCTGCTTCCATCCGGTGCATTTGGAGGCGGCGATCCAGGCCGGCAAGCACACGTTCGTGGAGAAGGCGGCCGGCATCGACCCGCCCGGCATGCGCAAGATCATCGCGGCCGGGGAGTTGGCGAAAGAGAAAGGCTTGGCCATCGTGGCCGGGACGCAGAGGCGCCACCAGGCCCGATACCTGCAGAACGCGCACGCGCTGGCCCAGGGCGCGATCGGCAGGATCACCGGCGGGCGGGTTTGGTGGTGTGGCGGCGGGGGCGGGGCCCCGCGCAAGTCGCCGGGCCAGAGCGGCGCGGAGTACCTGGTCCGCAACTGGTATCGGTTCAGCATGATGTCGGGCGACCACATTGTGGAACAACACGTCCACAATCTGGACGTTGCCAACTGGTTCATCGGCCGGCCGCCGGTGCAGGCCTTGGGCTTCGGCGGGCGGGCCCGGCGCGAGGGCGGCAACCAGTACGATTTCTTCAGTCTCGATCTGGACTACGGCGAGGACGTGGTCGTGCACAGCATGTGCCGCCAGATCAAAGGGTGCTTCACACGGGTCAGCGAGCAGTTCTTTGGCACGGAAGGCTCGGTTTGGGGCGATGGCAAGCTGGTGGGCAAGAACGTCACGGTGCCGGAGTTCGAAGAGAAGGGCGGCCCCTACGTCCAGGAGCATCGGGACCTGATCAAGAGCATTCGCGCCGGCAAGCCGCTCAATGAGGCCCGCGGCGTGGCGGAGTCCACGATGGTGGCGATCATGGGACGGATCTCGGCCTATACGGGCCAGATCGTCCGCTGGTCGGACCTGACCAAGAATGAGAAGAGCCCGTGGTATAACCTGACGCTCACGCCGACGGCGCTGGATTTCGAGCAAGGGACGGTTGTCGCGCCGCCGGAGAACGTGATTCCGCTGCCGGGCGAAGCATAAACCGGAGGACGGCAATCAGAGGACGGAGGACAGATGACAGAGGACTGACGGAGGCAGGAAGGTGAGAAGGTCGGCGGGCGACTCTTCTCACCTTCTGGGGTCTTGGCGGTCTGGTTTGTAGTGGGCTCGTAAGAGCATAGAAGGAAAACGCTGTAGAGCGTCACTGCCAACGAGTTCCCCTTGTTGCGGCCGCGCGGTCGGCAGGCTTCGAATTCATATGCTCTGACGAGCACACTACGAACGGGGCGCGTTGCGGACGCAGCGGAAGCCGTAGATGTCGTAGCCGAAGCAGACGTCGACGTAGCCGGGGTTCTCGTTGTAACGGTAACCCGAGTGGCAGTTGGGACCGCCAAATTTCCAGGCGCCGCCGCGCACGATCTTGGTGTCGCCCTTGTCGGGGCCCCGAGGATTCTCCTTCGGGGACTCCGGGTAGTAATCGACTTGGTAGAAGTCGTTGCACCAGTGCCAGACGTTGCCGCAGATGTCGTAGAGGCCCCAGGGATTGGGCTTCTTCTGGCCCACCGGCTGGGGATGCCCGCCGGAGTTCTTGTCGAACCAGGCGTAGTCGGCCAGTCCCGAGACCGTGCTGCCGAAGAAGTAGGCCGTAGTGGTTCCGGCGCGGCAGGCGTATTCCCACTCTGCCTCCGTGGGCAGCCGATAGCCGTTGGCCTCGAAGTTGCACTGCCAGGTCGTCAAGTCATAGCAGGGTGTCAGGCCTTCCAGACGAGATCGTTCATTGCAGAACTTCACCGCATCGGACCAGCGCACGCCCTCGACCGGGTGCTTGGGGTTCTTCCAGCGGGAGGGGTTGTCCTTCATGAGCTTCTCGTACTGCTCCTGGGTTACGAGGTACTTGTCCATATAGAACGAGCTGACCGTAACCTCGTGCGGCGGGGCATCCGGCTCATCCTTGTCGCCCATCGTGAACCGGCCGCCCGCGATCAGGACCATGTCGGCGGCCTCTGATTTCTGATTTCGGATTGCGGATTGCGGATTAGAGGTCGTTGCCGATGCCTTCGGGGCCTCGGTCGGTGTCTTGCGCTGACAGCCCTGGCTCAATACCAGAACGCTGGACAGAAGGCAAACAACTGTGACGATGTGCTTCATACTCTTCGATTCCCAATTTTGATTCGGTGCTCAATAATTCGGCCAGATCTCATAGCCGTCGGGATTGCGCAGGCACTGGCGGCAGCGATTCCGGACCTCCCGCGCCACGTCCACCGCCTGGGGCTGGGTCAGGCAACTGTACCCGGCCTCCTGGAACAGCTTGCGGACGATGATATGGTACTCCGCCAGCAGGCCATCCTGGGCGCCGCCCATCCCGCGCCAGTCCTTGCCGAGAGCCAGACACGTCGGCAAGTTCTTGGGGTCCTTCTTCTGGAGCAGGGCCAGAGTCTTGCGCGACAATTCGTCGGTGTATTCGAGAGTCTTGATGTTCTCCTTCTGCACCTCATACTGTTCCGGGATTCGCTGGACGATTTCCACCAAACCATCGATGTACGCTTTCAGGTCAGTCTGAGAGCTTTCGGTGGCGCGGAGGAACTTGAGCGTGTCGTCGGCAAAGGCCCGGTATTCATTGAGCCTCTCCACGTGCTTTGTGACGAAGTAGACCATGTCGCCCACGGCTCCCTCGATGTACTCTCTGCGCTCGATCTCCTGTCCGGCCTTGAAGACCGCCTCGATGGCCTCCGTGCAGCCGCAGGTGCAGGCCCGGCGAATCCCCTCCGCGCCCCGTCGGTGGTGCGTCCGCAACTTGCGGCCCGCAAGGTCGAGGATGCTGTCGCATGCCGGGCGGCCCAGTGTCGCTTTCAGGACATCCACCGGTGTCCAGACCGAGGCAGGCGTGTTCTGCCCTTCCAGGAAGTAGATGATCGACTCGCCCTTGGGCAACACCTTCTTGCTCAGGCGATAGAAGGCGTTGTCACCCTGGAACCAGATGGGATAATTGTACATGCCCGCCACCCCACGCCAGATCGTGCCCGCCGGGGCTTCGCGGAACGTGTACGTGGTGCGCACGTCGCCTTCCCACAACTGCGTGACCCATCGGGCGGGGAAGGGCTTCTTCCACTGGCTGGCCACCTCCTTCTCCAGGTAAGGCGTGCCCAGGGTCTCGCGATGCCAGATTCCGGGCGCTTCCAGCAGCGCCAGATAGACATTCTGACCATCGTTGTCAAACTCGACCGACTCGATAAGCCGGCCCTGCCCCGCCTGGCCCAGCCCGAGCCGCATCTGTTGTCTGCCCTGGGGCCACGTCATGACCAGCATGCTGTTCTCGCCCTTGAGCAATCCCAGGAACATATTCTCGCACGGGACATGGAGTCTGTTGTCCGACGCGTACTGACCGGGCGCGAGGACGAGGTCATCACCGACGAAGCCGGGCGCCACACCATACTCGATTGGGCTGAGGAGACTGATTCCCTTTGTGTTCTCCGCCGGTTTGATCTCGATGACCGGCGTTTTGCCGAAGGCGACTGTCGCGAAGGATGGGATCTCCAGTGCCGCCTCATCGCCCGTGTTCTGCAAGACCATACAACGGCTGCTGGTCGCCGGCTTTGCCTTAGCCTGCAGCGGGGCGACTTCCGCGATCTTGCGACTCGGGTCCGTCTTGGAGTAGACGACCACATTACCTTTCACAGACCGTACCACCGCGATCAGGTAGCTGTTCTCGACTACGGCGTCGCCCTGAAAAGTATACTCCCGCCCGTAATAGCCCGGGTCGGAGGAGGACTTGAGCGGGTCGGTTTCGAGCATCAGGAGATTGGGCGGCACGGCCTTCCAGTTGGCTCGGTTCTGGAGGTCGGCGGTATCACCGAGAGGCGCACCCGTGTCCCAGAGCGTGACGTTTGCAGCGACGTTCTGAGGCGTTTGGCGGTATGCCCTTACGGGTACACTACAAACGGTCAGAGTGATGGCCAGCAGGACCAGGCGGCTGCGATGTGACTTCATAGCTTGCGTCCCTTACAGTTCACTTCATCACCATTTCGGGCATGGGAAAGCGATCCCGGTGGATTGTAGCCGGTGGGCCCGAAGATTCAAGAACTTCGGCCGGAAGCGTGGAATCATGGGCCGTCGCGACCGTCGGAGCCGCCCAGATTGGGTATGTTTCGCACATTTGACTCGCGTCCCACGCCCCTGGAGCCTCAGCCCGCCCGGCACTGCCGGGAAATTGGCTTTGTTTTGCACAATCAGCATGGAGCTGGAACGCTGGAATAGTGGAATGCTGGGCATTCCATGTGCCGGCCAAGTCCCCGAAATTGGCTTTGTTTTGCTGAAGCCCTCTGCATGTATGATTAACCATAACTCCTTTTCCGCAAGACACTTGTCTCTCGGACTGCTCTGGCGGAAATTGGCTTTGTTTTGCACAATCACCCACGGTCCCCACCCCCCAGGCCTCGACCCGCGCGCTTGGGCGGAAATTGGGTTCGTTTTGCGCATTCTGTACTCCACAAGCCGGAGGCGGTAGGCTGCGAGCCAACCGTTCCGCCAGAGGTCTGTACCGAATCCGCAATCCGCAATCGAGAAATTGGCTTTGTTTGGCGCGCTCGCCCCCTGGGAACGCCGATGTCCCGATCGGCACGGCGGCAGAAATTGGCTTTGTTTTTCCGGGACTACTCCCGCATCCCATTCTTCGTAACTCCTTATTTGCACGAGGATTACCCTGTGTTTTGCCCGGCCCCAAATTGGGTTTGTTTGGCGCGGAAGCACAGCCGACCCTTGGGACAAATTGGCTTTGTTTCTGCAACTGACTACCAGCCCCCTGGCTGCCGGCTACGGCCTTTTGGCTTTGTTTTGCACGACCGCCGAATCCTCCAGAATTCCTGTAACCACTTGCCGCCACAGCAGTTAGCCTCATTCTGCCGCATCCAGAAACTGGGTTTGTTTGTACAACTGGCCAGACGAAAGGCCAGGGGCCGGAGGGGCGAAGGTCGCGGGAGGGACGCCACGGCCCTGTTCCTCGGACCTCGACCCGCCCGGTGTCGCCCCGAGAATCGAGTTTGTTTGTGCAAGAAGTCCCGCGGGTCGCCCGCCGGACGTGTGAACTGTCGAGTCGCAAGGCCCAACCGCTTGCTTCTCCTGCTCAACACTTGAACCTTCAAACTTGAGACTCCTTTCAGATTCTATCATTCTACCATAATAAGACGCTTCTCGACGCCCGCCTGTTTCCGCCAAAAGCCGAAATCCCGCAGAAATTCAGAGGGCAGAAGACGGCAGGGGACTTGGACCTCGCGCGGAGACGCCAAGAGCGCCAAAAACATTGAACCGGGCATCCCCAAGGCGAAAGGAAGAGGCGGTTCAGGGGGTAATCGCTGCCCTGGTCCGGCAGCGCGATTCGTAGCAGCGGGCCACCCGTCTGGGCGCGGGGTTATGTCGGCTCATGGGCGGAAAGATCTCAGACCGCCCATAGGCGGACGAAGCCGGCTATTTAGGAATGATGATTGCGGAGAGGAAGTGCGTATTCGTTCGAACCACTCCGTACCTCCTCTCTCAATCATAAATCGTAATTCATCAATCATCGTTCACAAGAAGCCTTCCGCCAATGGCCGGTCTCGTCACGTTTCCGGCCATGAATCGCCTCCAGAAACCCCACGCACAGGCCGGAGGCCCAAGACGTGCGAAACGCGGAACCAGCCCAACCGTTACCCCACTCCCCTGAACCGCCTCTTTTCTTCTCCGTCTTTTCAACGCCCTCCTGTGGGCGAAGTGCGGAAGAACCGGATGACCCCCTTTCCGCTTGCCTCTTTCGCCCTCCTTCGCGATACTGGATGAAACTGCGAAACAGTGGTTGGCGGCTCTGGTACGCCGAACGGGCTTGAGGTGGAACTGAACGCAATGGCGGCAGAAGCCAGAACGGCAGGCGATAAATGGGACAAAGGAGAGCGATAATAGGTGGCTGCCCCCGTTATTTCCCGTCCCCGTTATTGCCCCCGGTGTTCCTCTCCCGGAATTGTACAGAGAAAGACACACAATGGGAATGTTTCGCCCGACATAGTGACCATAGAACAGGTGACCCATGGCTTTTGCTCCGGTTCCAAGGGAGTCCAGAAACCAAATCAACAAAGCTGGTGCGATCCTTATCGCGGATAACCCTTCTGCTTTGGATCTTGGCTGGGCATTGAATTTGGCCAACAGGTGGCGTGCATGTCATGCGTATCCAATCAACACATTTCAGGCCACTCTGCGCACGAAGCTCAGAGCGTATCGTGAAGACCCCATTGCCGCGCAACGCCTGAAACGAATGCCCACAATTATCGATAAATTGAAACGATATCCTGCGATGAAACTTACGACCATGCAGGATATCGGAGGGGTCCGTGCTGTCCTTGGTTCTGTCAAAGGTGTCTATAGACTGGTAGGTGAGTACAAAGATAGCAGCCGTCTTTCCCATGAACTGACCGACCATAAGGACTACATTCGTGCCCCTAGAAGTGAGGATGGGTACCGGAGTGTACACCTGATCTACAGGTACAAGAACAAACAGGCCCCGAATTATGATGGCTTGCGTATTGAAATGCAGATACGCACAAAACTCCAGCACACTTGGGCGACAGCGGTTGAATCAATCGGGTTCATTCCGCGCGGCTTGCCGCGTAGAAGTGGCAAGATGATGGGATGGGCGAAAGTGGACACCTTCATAAGAGTCATAACGTTTCGTTGCTCCTGTACCACGCGGTGTTTCCGGCGAAGTACCGACGTGCCGTCGTGAGCGAGAAGGTAGACATGACCTTGCGGGATGTGTGTATCGGGATTTCGGATCGCTATGAGATCGTGTTTCTGGAGATCGGGACGGACCAAGACCACGTACATTTTCTGGTTCAGTCTGTGCCGACCTACAGTCCGAGCAAGATCGTTCGGATCATCAAGAGCCTCACGGCTCGGGAGGTGTTTCGCCGCGTGCCCCAGGTGAAGAAGCAGTTATGGGGCGGGGAGTTCTGGTCGGATGGTTACTATATCAGCACGGTTGGGCGATACGGCAGTGAGACAGAGATCCGACGCTATGTGGCCGAGCAGGGGCGTGACAAACAGTACAGGCAACTACACTCCCAGCAACTCACGCTATGGTGAGTTGCCTGATACCTCGCGGCTTGCCGCGAGGTAGTTCATTCCATGGGCACTTTTCTTGGACAAGCCCTTAAGTCCCGCCAGGGGGATCAAGAATGGCTTGATTTCTTTGCCCTCATATCCTCGGCCTTTGCTCACAGAGAAGAGACTACGCCAGTACCGAGATTCTCTACTCTCTCCCCGGAGGCAACCTACAGTGCTATTGCTGACGCTGAGGCGAGACTTGATGCTCTAAACATGATGAGGGGACTCTCCATAGCGGCAAATGCAATCTACAAGACCGCAGGCCCCGGCAAGGGGTGGTTCTACCATCTCATAATCTTGAACTCGCTGGAGCGAAATGTAAAAATCACGCCTTATGACCGTGATAGTTTCAGCCAGGCTTTACATGATTATGCGCATGCGGAGGCGGACGCTGCCAGGGGTGAAAAGATCGAACCTGTCCTTGTGTCTGCCGGGCCCCTGGACAACCTTCGTCGTGCGTATCCCAACTTCTTCTTGGATATTAACGATTTTGTCAAGATCGTCACGGAGATCGTGGCACAGGTCAGAAAATGAAGTGAATTCCGGCGACATCCTATTTGTCTCGGTCCCGAATGTGGTATGGCGTCCCCAGAATTGACCGTCCCCAGAATTGACAATTCGCCATCCCCCGACAGGCTCAGAGCCCGTCCGGAACCGGGCGAAGAAACTGGCTTGGCAATGGCTGGCGCAGAGATGGCAGCGGAAGTTCGCCTCTTTACACCCTGTCGACGAGGTTCTACAATGAAACGGTAGACTCAGAACGAAGGAGCCCTGGCTGACTCCGAAGCACGCCCGGTTCCGCGAGCGGAAGTACCGGTTGGGAGAAAATGAAATGTGCAGGTGGGGCCCCGATGCTTGCCGGAGGCGAACGATGAGTGCTGCTGCTGATAGCGACGCCGACGAGCGGACTATCGAGGATTGGGTCGAGTTGGTGCAGCCGCATGCTGATTACTGCATTACCTGCCAGCCGTACGACGGCGGCGAGGCCATCTGGGTTCTTGGTGAGCAGTGCAGCATGGAGGATTTTCTCAACGATTTCGGTGTCCCCGAAGAGCGGCAGGAAGAAGTGGCTTCGCGGCTTTCCTGCAACAACTGCGGCGCACCTCTAGACATGACCTCTGACGTTGGTATCAAGTCAGCGGCGGAATTGGCGGATGAGCAACGCAGCGAGGAGTATTGGACGGCATGGAAGACGGAGTATGAGCCTAGGCTGAAGGATTTCACGCAGTTCCTTTCCCTGTACCCGTATCTCGGCTGCGACCACGAGTTTGGGCGGCGTGTCCTTAGCGAGATACCGAGGTTCCCGAATATCTCCATTGACGAAGAATCATGGTGGCGTGCGCGCAAACCAGATGGAGCCCGGACGTTTTCCTCCGCTGACCTCTACCCGCCTGAGGCTCCCCCTGCAGAAGGCAGGTATAGCCACTATGGTCAGCAGGTCTTCTACCTTGCCTCAACGGCGGAATCCGCCGCGATCGAGATCATCGGCAAAGGAGAGAGTGTGGTCTGGGTTCAGGAATTCAAACTCCGGAACATAACCAATATACTCGACTTGGCAGCGTATGTCGACGAACGAGACCATCGCGTATCGGTATTGGAGTTTGGGTTGGACCACTCCGACGCACACAGAGAACCCGCCGATCCGACATCTCCCTGGAAGCCTCAGTATTTCTTCCCGCGTTTCATTGCCGACTGCGCACGTAGGAAAGGTTACCACGGCATTCGTTTTCTTAGCCACAAGCACTTGTCCCGGAATCTCGTCCTCTTCAAGTGGGGCAAGTCCTACGTTGAGCCATGCGGCAAGCCCAGGATAAAGACCTTGGGAGACAAGGCACGGAAGAAGGCCTCGGAGGAGCCATTGTGAGCCAATCAAGAGGGGAACGCCAGGAGATCATCGAGAATTCCGGAAGGGCTGACCCCAAAGGCTCCTCCGAGAGTAAGGAGGTTTATAGAAATGAGGACACGGGGATACGGGTATGCGAGATATGGTATCGCGATTGCAGCGGTGCTCGCCATACTAGCAAGAATGCTTTGGCCGGACCTGAAGTTCGATGAGATCTCGCTTGTCTTGCTTGTCATCGGTGCGATTGCGCTGCTGCTTACGGATATTGACGGGGTCGTGTCTCGCATTAAGAAGATAAAAGGGGGTGAGTTTGAGATTGAGTTCGATACTGTCCTCACGAAGTTGGCAGGGGAGACAGAGAAACTCGAACAAAAAATTGATGAGCAACAAGCAAAGGGGCTTACCGTAAGCGTACCAGCCACCTTGCGCAGCGAGGATTTGCTGCGGCTGACTGCTAATCCTAGAGGTGCCTTGGTTGCGGTTGCGGTGGAGATTGAACGTGCTGTGAGAGAACTCGCCGAGTACTATGCGGTCCCAGCAGCCAAGAAAGCAATCTCACCCGTGAGAGTGGTCGATGAACTGGTCAATAGACGTTACATTCCAGAGGAATTGGCATCCTTGACAAGGGACTTCTGGGTCGCCAGGAATAGCGCGGTACATAGCATCGAGTTTCAGCCGTCAAGCAATCAGCTATATGAGCTCCTGGACCTAGGTTTGCGCCTGGTAAGACTCCTATCGATAAGACGAGTGTACGTTGAGACAGCTCGGGAGAGAGTGCACTCCGAAGACCCCGCTGATGTGATCGCTGGAGCGGATATTCTCTCTGAGCTTGGCGACGCCCGCCAAGATGTTCCTCTGCTGGAGGATGCTCTTAAACGGCATGCGTCGGATAGCACGGTAAAGGAAACACTCGAACGTGCTATTCGCGATTTACGGCGAGTACAGTTGCATAAATGAGTGGTCTTCTGAGTCGTCAGCGGGCTGCCTCGTTGACCTACAGCGCTGTGGCTTCGAGTCGTGAAGGAACCTCTTATGAGAATGTGTGTAATCGATGACGACCGGCTTTTCAGTGAACCACTACTTTGGTGCCTGGAGCAGGAAGGATGGGCAGTGACATGGCATAGAAACGTGGATGACTTTCTCGATGAACAGGGCCGACTCAAAGGCGAGAGGCCTGACTGTATCATCCTGGACATGATGATGCCACGCGGTAATCGATATAGCGCCACCGAAACGGATTGTGGAAGGAGCACTGGGCTGAGAGTGCTTCAGGATATTGCGCAGTCTGGGTTGTACATCCCCACGATTGTAGTGACTGTGCGTTGCGATCTTGACCTGGTGGATCTCAGCAAGAGATATGCTTCCTGCGTAAAGGCAATACTCGCAAAGCCTGTCACGCCAACGCGTATCCTTAAGTGCCTGGAGCGAATCTTCCCCGATCGAAAGACGAAAGGCTAAACGCCAGGTAAGCGGAGGGGAAGGGGGTCAGGAGGGGAAGGGTATCAGGGCGCATTAACACGCGAAGAATTTCGAGGGCCAGCCCTCAAGATAGCAATTAAGAGCCCCACGGCCCGGGCGACATCTTCCTCTTCATCTTCAGCAGTTCTTTAGGTAGGGGAGAATTAAAGGGGTCAGGTACATTTATGGATTAAAGATATCCTCTTAAAGCTATAGTGGTTCTCGCGGCTTGTACGGATATTTCTCGGGCTGGGTCAGGGAGATACTGGGGGACGAGTACTGTGCTACGGCTATGAAGCGGTGTCCTCGTCTTGCTGTTCTACCGCCAGGATACTCTGTATGAACGTCTTGAGCGGTGGCAGATTGCTGTGGGTGGTGTCCCAGACGACCTTTAGGTAGACGGAGTCAGGCTTCATAGACCGGTTCGGCCTCCCGGAGAACGTCATCGCGGAAGTACTTGCTGAGCGCCTGCGGGGTGAGCAGGTCCACGGGTCTGCCGAGTGCTTCCGAGAGCTGGTCCTGGATCTCGATGAACTCGAACAGGCCGATGGTCGCCTGGGGGTCGAAATCGATCAGCACGTCGATGTCGCTGTCGTCCCGGGCCGTACCGTGGATCTGGGAGCCGAAGAGAGCCACGAATCGGATGGCCCGGCGATAGGGGTTCTCCTCGACAGCACTGCGCAACCGTGCGGTAAGTTCTTCTTTCACCATAAGTTCAGTTTAGGGTCTCCCTCTCCGGTTTGTCAACTCAGTCTATGGTAGGGATACAGAAGGGATGTCGGACAACGATCCGGGCACAAGGATATGGCCTTGCCGGCGCCGGTGGGGTATGATGGCGGGCCGTGGCTCCGGCGTGTGGTCCGGGGCTGTCAGTCTCGTTTTGGGATCGATTGGTATTCAGGTGCAAGGAGAATGTCATGATGCGCAAATCGAGGGTGGCGAAGTCCGCGGGGTGTCTGCTGCTGATCGTTTCCCTGGCCTGTCTGGCCGGCTCGGCGGCGAAACAGAAATACTCGGTTCACGACAAGACGCGCCCCAACCCGCCCGTGGTGACCCCGGCGCCGCAGTTCGGGCAGCCCCCGTCGGACGCGCTCGTCCTGTTCAATGGCAAAGACTTGTCCCAATGGCGCAGCGACAAAGGCGGCGAGCCGAAGTGGAAGATCGTGGACAACGACTACATGACCGTCACGCCGAAAGGCGGCGGTATCCACACGGAGAAGGTGTTCGGCAACTGCCAACTGCACGTCGAGTGGCGGACGCCCGAAGGAGTGCCGGCCAAGGTGACGGATCAGAGCCGCAGCAATAGCGGCGTGTTTTTCATGGGCCGCTACGAGATCCAGGTGCTCGACTCCTACGCGGACCCCCAGCTCAATCCGGACAACAAGACCTACGCCGACGGTCAGGCCTCCGCGATTTATGGCTCCCACCCGCCCATGGTCAACGCGACCCGCAAGCCGGGCGAGTGGCAGACGTATGATATTGCCTTCCTGCGGCCGCTGTTCGACGAGAAGGGCAATGTCGTCCGCAAGGCGCGCATCACCGTATTCCACAATGGCGTCTGCGTACACAACAACGTCGAAATCGAAGGCACGACCTCGCACAAGGTGAAGGCCAAGTACACGCCCCACCAGGAAGGCCCCATCGGCCTGCAGGATCACGGCAATCCGATCGCGTTCCGCAACATCTGGGCTCGCGAGCTGCCTGAGCAGCCGTATCTGATTCAGTAGCATGGGCGCGAGCGCCCATGAGTCGCACGGCCATCCCCCGCCTGCGCGGGGGCAGGCTTTGGCCCTGCTATCACCATCGAGATGCTCGTGACACGCACGGGCAAGATGCCCGTGCCACGATATGCCCTTACGGGCATACTACAAACCGGGTTGAGGGAACGAGAATGTGTTTGCGCTCACACAAGTGGCTCCTCCTGACACTGTCGGCTCATCTTCTGTGGACTGCCACATCTGTTCCGGGGAAGGCGCAGGTCTTACCAGGTGGCGATTGGCCCATGCTGGCGCACGATCCGGGCCGATCGGGTGCGACGACGACGGAGATTCGACCGCCTTTCGAACGCAAATGGTACCGGCTCTTCCCGGATGAGGGTCTCATGGCCGGCGTGCAGCCGGTCATTGGGGGTGGCAAGGTCTTCGTCGGTACGATGCACGGGGCACTCCATGCGATGGATGCCGACACGGGCAAGGACGTGTGGGTTCACCGGGCGGCTGGCGCGATTCTGCACACCTGCGCCGTCGAGGACGGCAACGTGGTGTTCGGTGACAGCAGCGGCAGGATCTGTGCGGTCAGCGCGGGTGACGGCCGGCTGTTGTGGGCGGTGCAGACCGGTTCGGCGGTGTGGAACGCGCCGCTTATCTGCCAGGGTGTAGCGTTGGTCGGCAGCCGGGACGGGAACCTCTACGCCATTGATTTGAGCTCAGGAACCGTTACGTGGAAAGGCTCGACCGGCGGGCCACTGCTCTCCAGTCCGGCCCTCGACAGCAAGAGAGGCCGCGTGTATGTCGCCAGTGAGGACATGCACGTCTATGCGTTCGACTTGGCGGACGGCCGACGGCTGTGGCAAAGCTCGAAGCTGCCGGGTGTCAGCTTCCGGGGTTATCACCCCGTCGTCGCCCCCGACGGCTCCGTAATGGTCACGGCGTCACCGTCCATCTGCCTGGATTCGTTCGAGCCGGTCTTGATGGGTATGGTCAAGGAGATCTTCGGCGACTTCGCCAGTTGGCGACACAAGAAAGAAGAGAATGCCAAGCTGCGCGAGGCGAACTTCAAGAAGATGGCCGAGCCGGGCACATACGAAGCACAGTTGAATTACCTTCGCAAGCGACTGACCGAGGAGCCGATCTACCAGACGTTCTTCGTGCTCGATCCGGATACGGGCAGACCGAAGTTTGTGGCGCCGCTCGTCTATGCCGAGAGCATGAACGGCACCGGCGCTCCACCTGTCGTGACGGCCGACGGCCAAGTGATCGTCAAATTCCAGGCCCTGCTGCGAAGCCGGTACGAACACTACGCGCCCTTCCTCAACGTCGGCTATCTCGACACATCGACCGGGCACATCACGCCGATCATGGACCAGTCGCGGACGTATGGTTGGCACGACAGCCTGCTGCTCGTCCATGATGAGCAGTGCCAGTTGCCCGCCGCCGGACGGATGCTCATCAATACGCACCAGGATAACGTCAATGCGGTGGACCTGGGGACGCTGCGAGGTGACGAACAGCCATTCTGCCGGAATATCC
>CAYHAJ010000217.1:0-23826 GCA_964354535.1 uncultured Pirellulales bacterium | reverse complement strand
ATCCATCTCCGGCTCCAACGACTGGTACTTGCTCTGAATCCGTGCGATCATCTGTGCATCCTGCATGCAGGTGTTATCACACAATCCCTCAAATCGATCAATAGTAATTTGTGCAAGTTATTTATGCGCGATCACTTAGTGATTCCCGATGGCGGTGGAATTTCGTTGAAAGCGACGGGGGGCGTCTGATAATATAAGAAGCAGCGAGCGGGGATCGACGGATTTCGCGGCTGGTGACGGCCTTGTGGAAAGGGGTGAGCGAAGCGGTGAGGCAAATCAGCAGTCGAGCCGGCGTGTGACAACAGGCCCCGGTGTGGGCGCGGGGGCCGTGCTATTTTCGGCCATCACATCTGTTCTGAAGGAGGACCGGCATGGGTAAGCGCGTAGCATGTTTCATGTTCGTGGCCGCGGTGCTGGGTGCCTGCGGCCACGCGTGGGGTCAGAAGAAGGCGAGCAATCCCAATCCGGCGGACGGGACAGCGGACGTGGGGATGCCTCTGTTCCGTTGGACCGCCGGCAGCACGGCGGTGTTCCACGATGTCTATCTGGGCAAAACTCCGGAACTCGGGCCGGCACAGCTTGTGGGGCCTCGACAGGTGATCGCCATGCTCTACTATGTGGCTGGCTTGGAGCCGGGGGTCAGGTACTACTGGCGCGTGGATGAAGTGGAGAAAGATGGGACGACCGTCATCACGGGCGATGTCTGGACCTTCATGACGCAGGGTCTGACCGCCTACTACCCGGACCCGGCGGACGGAGCCACGAATGCTGCTGTCGCCCCGGTCCTCACGTGGTGGCCGGGCGTGGCCGCCGCGAAGCATCACGTATATTTCAGTGATAGTCGTGATGCCGTTGCCCAGGCGGTCGCCTCGGCGGACAAGGGTGTGTTGGCGCTGGACGTGAAGACATTCACGCCTGCGACCCTGCAGGCGGCCACGACCTACTACTGGCGCGTGGACGAGCTGGTGGCGGATGGGACCGTCAAAGCCGGCCCCGTCTGGAGCTTCACCACCATCGTCCCAGTGGATGATTTCGAGAGCTACACGGACACGGCCGGCAGCGAGATCTTCACGGCCTGGATCGACGGCTTTACCGATGGTCTCAGCGGCTCGATGGTCGGCTACCTGACCGCGGTCAACGGGACCTATGGCGAAACGAAGATCGTCCGCGACGGCAAGCAGTCCATGCCGATGGAGTACAACAACGTGAAGACGCCGTTCTACTCCGAAGCCCAGCGGACCTTCGATAAGCCGCAGGACTGGACGGCCGACGGTGTGGACACATTGACCGTTCATATCCGAGGCCGGGACATGGATTTCGAGATCCTCCCCGTGAGCACGCCGCCGGTTATCGACGGCAAGGTGGACGACATCTGGAAGATCGCGTCTGCGCAGCCGATCATAACGCCGATCATCACCACCCGGCCCCTCAGCTCGTCTTCTCAATTCCGGGTCCTGTACGACTCCGCCAACCTCTATGCCATCGTCGACATCAACGACGATAAGCTCCGCAACGATTCCCCCGAAGCCTGGTACGACGACAGTGTCGAATTCTACGTCGACGGCGACAACACGAAGAAGGGCCCTGGGCTGGACGGCAACAATCGCCAGTATACCTCCGGGTGGACCGCCACCGACATCCAGGGGACCAACACGCATGTCACGGGCGTCGTGTTCGCCCAGACCGATACGCCCACCGGCTGGCGCCTCGAGATCAAGCTGCCCTGGCAATCGTTGCTGGGCGCGGGCGCCCCGGTCGGGAAGCTCATCGGGATCGACTGCTTCTACGACGATGATGACCTCAATACCGGCGTGCAGGAGTCGCAGGTCGCCTGGCACTCGAAGGCGGAACCGGATTGGGAGACGCCCGCCAGTTGGGGCACAGCGCTGCTGGCGTTGCCGGGGCTCAGGCCGGGGGCGGACCCGGTGTGCGTCGCCCTCCAGGATTCCGCCAAGCATGTGGGCGTCGTCACCCATCCGGATGCCCAACTCGCCCAGGCGCAGCAATGGATCGAGTGGAGGATCCCGCTGAAGGACTTTGCCGCTGCGGGCGTGAAGCTGACGGCCGTACAGAAGGTGATGATCGGTGTCGGCAATCGGGCCAGTCCGGCGGCGGGGGGCGTGGGCCTGGTCTTCGTCGATGATATCTACCTGACCAAACCCTGACCAGCAGGCTGATGGCGTGCCGCCGAGCCACTTCCGCGGCGGTCCGATAGAAGCCGGTCTTACCAAGGGCTGCGACCCGTGTTCGCAGCCCTTTCTTCTCGTCCGGCACGCCAGAACTGTCGAAAGAGATGTCATCCCCGCGCAGGCGGGGAAACAAAAGGAGGCGAAAAACGGGAGCATGGGTCGTGTGCCGTGCACACCTTCTCCCTGAGGACGGGTGGGGCGCCACGCCAACTTGTTTGAGCCTGTTTTCGCTCCTGTACGGAGGCACGCACAGGCGGCGCTTGGGCGTGGCACCCAAAGCCTCAAACAGGGTTTCTTCCTGACATCCCGCCGCGCAGCGGCTTGGCGGCTCGCCATGACATAAGGAGGTTGATCCTGTCAAACGCCCCGAGTTCCCTTCTGGGGATCTACTTTACAGAACGGAGTCTTCGGACGATATTGGGGCCATGATCAACAGGAATATGGTAACGCGCAGTCGCGCGGGTCAGGTGTGTCGTCCACCCACGTGGTGTGGTCGCTGGGCGGTTCTTGCCGCGCTGGTGCTGGGCGGGACGGTCATTCCCAGTGTCGCGGGCGCCGCCACGTACTATCTCAACACGACCAGCGGCAGCGACCACAATCCCGGCACCAGCAGTGCACCCTGGCAGAGCTTGGCCAAGGTGCAGTCCAGCGCGGGGGCCGGGGATATCGTCGTCCTCCAGGCGGCGGACCTGCGCACCTATGCCGCCGCGTGGCCCACCCAGGTCACATATCGGGCGAGCGCCGTGAAACAGTTCGAGATCACGTGGACCTTCGACACGGACTACCCGGTCGGGAAATTCGCCAACGGGGACCTCTGGGTCGTCGGCCCGGTGAAGATCATTGGCTTCGATCCGCCGTCCAGCGCGGTCAATGGTCGCATCAGCAACGGGGCCATGATCAATCCGCGTCCGCTGAGTGCTCAGGCGTACGACAGTGCGATGCCGAACAACGCCTATGATGCGGCCGCGAACGTGGCCTATGACCGGTCCGCCCGCAATCCACTCGTGGTGCCGCCGGGTTCGTCGCTCGTTTCGACGGTCAGCATGCCGACCGTCGGGGGGAGAACCACCCTGCAGTGGGCCGCGATCCTGACCGTCCTGGCGGTCCCGGCCCAGGCGGGTGACTTCCGGCCGCCGTACTGCGGCACCGACAAGACGCCCAAGTACAACGTCTCCATGCTCGACCGCAGCCTGCTGCGCAGCCTGCCCCCCGTCGCGGCGACGCCGTCCCTGACGGAGATCGAGGGCTATTTCGCCGCGCCCTGGATTGACCATGTAGGATACTGGTATGGCGACCAGTCGCACCCGAATCGGAACATGCCCCATTACGGCCGCGAGATGCACACCAACATTGGCATCGGGGCACTGATGCTTCATCTGAGCTTCCCTCTGGCCCGGAAAGAGAGGCTCCTGTGCGAGTACGTGCAATTGGGCATTGACCTCGGCGGCGTGGCCCTCAACGGGGGTCATCTCGCTTGGACGAATGCCGGCGGCGAGGGCGGCGGACGCAAATGGCCCATTCTCTTGGCGGGATTGATGCTCCATGACGAAACCTTGAAATCCGTCGGGACGCGGAGCGGCGCCTACCTCTACCGGGACGGCTATGGTCCGGGCCGCTGCCCGCCCGACTACATCCATTTTGGCGAGGACGATCAGACCTTCTATGTTGCCCCCCTGGATGTCGAGGCCACGCACAGTCCCCAGTGGGACCCGGACCACCGGGACAAGACGCGCACGCCGTACGAGACCGCGGATATCGGCCTGCCCGAATGGGCGATTCTCCATGCGACCAACCCGTACGTGAGCAACAAGGATCTATGGACGACGTACCGCAATGTGGCGGGTCCGCCCTTCCACGGGACTGCCCTGGTGGCCCTGCTCACCCCGGGCGGCAAAGCCGTGTGGAACCACGATGCGTACTTCGATTACACCGACCGCTATATGGCGCTCAGCGCACCCGGCCAGCCTTGGGCGGGCTACTGGCACTCCATGAGCCCGTTCACTGCGAACATGTGGCATGCGTACCGGGCCCGCTGCGGCCCCGTCTGGTCCGCCCCCGGCAGCCCGAAACCATGAGATGGCATCGGGGCCTTGCCCATGCACTATTTGGTGACGCCCTATTCCAATGAACTACCTCGCAGCAAGCTGCGAGGTATCGAAACAATCGGCTTACCGCTTCCACGCGGCAAGCCGCGGGGAATGAACCCGAATGATTCAAGACCGATTTCGTGAAAGCCACAAAATCACAAGGGGGGATGATACATACAAAATGAAGCGCCGCCCCGGCGCTTCATCTTTCTCAGTGGCGCAAAGACCCGTTCGAGATGCCCGTCTGAGCGAGGTGACGCAGGTGGAGTTCTACTACAGCCGCCAGGAAACGGAACTGAAACAGGACGAAGGCCTGTTTGCCTCCACTACGTTTTTCGACCTCGACGTGGACTCTTACCACCTTGGCGGCACCTACGCCATACCTTACGGCCCGTGGCATCCGTTTGTCGTCGGCACGCTCGGGGCTGCGCACCTGGCTCCGGACGCCCCGGACACCGATTCGCTCATGCGCTTCTCGCTCGGCTTGGGCGGCGGCGTGCGGCTGTTTCCGACAAAGCACCTGGGCCTGTACTTCGCCGGCCGGGGCCTCTTCACGGCGCTGGGGAGCGACGTGGCCTTCCGCAGCGAATCCGGCGCGGCCACAGTGAGAATCAACAGCGACGGCTTCTGGCAGGTCGAGCTCCAGGCCGGACTCGTCTTTGCCTTCTGAGTACGGGCGAATGAATGTTCGCCCCTGCGAATTTCTTCCTCTTGTCTCTTGCCTTCTTGCTCCTGGGATAATGACCTCTCGCTTGGCATAGCCGCTGCACGTGATGTTCTGTACAATACGGGCTCGTGGGCCGGTGCTGGTTTCTCTGAAGGAGGTCAAGATGAGTCGTGTGTCAAGACGAGACCTAATGGGCGCGGCGTTGGGGACTGCCTTCGTCGCCGGAGTGGCACGGGGCTCCGCCCAGGCCGATAGCTCCCAGAGGAAGAGTACCAGGTACATTGCGGCGTACGACGTCGAATCGCCGGCTTGCCTGACGGCGTGCCACAAAATTGTGGAGGTGCACAAGCGGCTGCAGATGCCGGCCACGTTCTTCCTCACCGGCAAGACCCTGGAAGCAAACGCCAATGAATACAAGGAACTGCTCACAGACCCGCTTTTTGAGGTTGCTTCGCATACGTGGAGTCACAAGCTGCTGTGCGACAACACTCTCTGCGGCCGGGCCGTGTCGGCCGAGGAGAAGGAGGAAGAGATCCTCCGATCCAAGGAGTTGATCGAAGGCGTCTTTGCGCGGGCCTGCGTGGGACTGAGGCCCGCCGTCGGCTTCGACAATGCCCTCAGAGGCGCTGCGGATGTGCTCACGCTGGTGCACGAGGCCGGATATCGGTACGTGAGCAGTCTGCTGTGGGGGCCGGATTGTTCGATGCCGGCGCTGCTTGAGGAACCGTTCCACTATGGCGCCGACGGCTTGGCGGATTTGTGGGAGTTGCCGGGCCATGGCTGGCACGAGAACCTGCTGAAGAACCACAACCGCTGGGGCTCGCGACGGCTCACGCTCTGGCCGTCGCCGATGCCGGAGGCCATCCCGCCGCACTTCGTCGGGACGCCGCAGGAGGAATTCGAGATCAACCGGGTCTTTCTGGAGAAGGCCCTCGCGACGAACAGACCCCACGTCTCGCTCATCTGGCATCCCTGGTCGCTCTTCTCTTTCGACCCGGACATGAAGATGCTGGAACTGACATTTGCCCACGCGCGCCGGCTCGGGCTCATACCGAGCACGTACGCGGACCTCCTCCGGCAAGTCACAGCATGAATACTCATAGACTATGTCAAAACCCTGAATGTCATTGCGAGGAGCGCAGCGACGAAGCAATCTCAATCCGGTGGGTGGTAGATTGCTTCGCTACGCTCGCAATGACATACGAACGCGAGGCTTTGAGATAGTCTCTAAAGGAGAATCGACCATGATTTCCAGGCGTGATACACTGAAAGCAGCGGGGGGATTCCTGGCGGCGCTGGTCCGCCCCGACAAGGCCGGCGCGGAATCGGCCTCACGCGGGAGGAGTTCTGCGGTGACAATCCAGAACGTTGAGATCGGGCGCGGCGCCGTCATCCAGGCCAGCAACGGGACACGCGGCAGTTTCGCGGGCAGCTCTTCTCAGGACCTCAAGAGCCTCCAGCCGCACTGGGGACGCATCCGCGAGCTCTTGATCGGCAAAGACCCGTTCGACCCGTCGCTGGGCGGGGAATTGCTTTGGGAGTCCATCTATCCCGGCAAGGCGAAGCTCTACGCCGAAGGGCGCGATCCTCTGACGGGCCAGTCCATTGCCAACAAGGCCCGTGAGGGTCGCCAGACCAAGACCGGCCAGGTGTTCATGGCCTTCATCACCGTGGACATCGCCCTTTGGGACCTGCGGGCTCGATTGAAGAATGTGCCCGCGTACCGCGTGATCGGCACGGCCGACCGCAAGCAGGTGCCGGTGTACTGGCGGCCGGGCGAGGCCACCCAGGGTCTCGCCGATGCTCGCCGTCGCGCCCGCGAAGCGTTCGAGCGGGGCTACAGATATCAGAAATGGTACTTCACAAAGAGCGCCAAGGACGGCGACGCGGGCCTCAAGGAGAACATCGAGCTGGTGCGGGTCCTGCGGGAAGAGCTGCCCGAGGCGCACCTGATGTTCGACAATCACAGCATCCGCTACTACGCCGACGTGGACTACTCGGTGGCCCTGTGCAAGGCGGTCGCCCCGTACAAGCCGTTCTGGATTGAGGAGCCGATCTGCCCCGAGCACCTGGAGGGCTACACCCGGATCAAACAGGAGACGGGTGTCACGATTGCTGGCGGGGAGCACTGGTACACCCGCTGGCCCGTCAGAGCTTTCCTCGATCGCAAGTGCGTGGATTATGTGCAGACGGACCCCGTCTGGTGCGGCGGTATCTCGGAGTGGCTGAAGGTCTGCGAGCTTGTCCGCCAACACCCGGGGGTCAAAGTCGTGCCGCATATCACCAGTCCCTGGGCGGCGGCGCCGCACTGCGTCGCGTCGCAGCCGGAGGGTCTCTGTCCGTTTCTGGAATTCAACTACGAGGGTGGGCGCGAGGCACTGGAGAGCCGGATGGCCCCCTCGCCAAGGGGCGACATGCTCATGCGGATGCCCGACGCTCCGGGGTTGTCGTGACGTACGCAACTGTTGAAGGAGAGAAGAAATGGACCGATCCAAAATGCCGTTGTTGACCGCCGTGGCCGCGATTGCGGTCCTTACGAGTGCTGTCTCCTCCGGCGGGCAGGCGGAGTCAATCCTGGAGAAGATTGGTGTCACCAAGGGAATCTGCGTCGTTCTTGGGGACACGAATTGTGACATGGCCCTGGAATTGACGCGACGCAGCGAGTTGTTGATCTATGTCCAGTTGCCACGGACCGAGGACGTGGAGGCGGCATGCAGGCTTGTCGACAAGGCCGGTTTCTACGGCACGCGCATTGTCATCGAGAAAGGCGCGACGACGCAGTTGCATCTGGCCGACAACCTGGCGGATGCGGTCATCGTTGTCCGTGGCGCCGGGGATGTCCCCACGGACGAGGCGTTGCGGGTCCTGCGGCCGCAGGGAAGGGTCCTGCTCGGTGCCAAGATCTTGACCAAAACCTTTCTGGAGGGTGTCGATGACTGGAGCCATCCCTATCACGGGCCGGACAACAATCCCCAATCGACGGACCACGTCATTCAAGGGCCTTATCTGACGCAGTTTCTGGCGGAGCCGAGGTACGCGCCGGTGCCCCAGGTGGCCGTGGCCTCCGCCGGTCGAGTCTTCAAGGCATTCGGGCACGTGGCCTTCAAGAAGCGGGAGGAGCCGTACCTCAACAAGCTTGTCGCGTTCAACGGTTACAACGGCACGCTGCTCTGGCAGCGTGACCTGACACCCGGCATCATGGTCCACCGCAACACGATCATTGCGACGCCGACCACCCTGTACGTCGGTGATGACAAATCCTGCAAGCTCATCGATCCCGCGTCCGGCCAACTGAAGGGCGAGATTGTCCCGCCCTTGGACGTTGCTGGCGGCACGTTCTGGAAATGGATGGGTCTGGAGAAGGACGTGCTCTATGCCTTGATCGGCGAACAGGAACAGAAGGACCCGACGATGCGCTGGGGCCTGGAGAAACATGGGTGGCCCTGGAGTCCCATTTCGGCAGGCTTCAATCAGCCGGACCGCATCAAGGACAACGGCGCGGCCTATCTGGCTCATCCCTGGGGATTCGGAGGCAACGTCCTTGCGATCGATCCCCGAACCAAGGAAGTCCTGTGGCATTATCGTGAGGCAGAGCCTATCGACGGCCGCGCGATGTGCATGAAGAATGGACGAATCTACACCTTTCGCTTTGGGGCGTATCTGACCTGTCTGGACGCGAAGACGGGCGCTGTGGTGTGGCGTAAGACTCCCGCCAATGCCCCGGAGCTATTCGCGGCGCTGGGCCCGTATTCCAATCGGCAGGGCGCCTCCTGGAACTGGCGGACCACCGCCTACCTCAAGTGCAGTGACGAGGCCCTGTACTTCGCCGGTCCGCAGGTGGGCAAGCTCGTGGGGGTCTCGACGCAGGAGGGCCGTGTCCTCTGGCAGCACCCCTACAACAATTTCCAGCTCATCATCCGAGAGGATGCCCTGTACGGCATCGCCGGCCAGAATGATGAAGGGAACCTCAGCAAGAAGTTCGACCCGCGCACGGGCGAAGTCCTGGAGGAGTTCCGGACGGGGCGCCGCGCCTGCACGCGCCCAACAGCCACGCTCGACGCGATCCTCTACCGTGCCCGCGGCGGCTCGACCCGTTTCGATCTGGCCAGCGGCAGTCCGCAATTGGTGTCGCCGATGCGGCCGCCGTGCCACGATGGGGTGACCATCGCCAACGGCCTGCTCTACTGGTGGCCGTCCGTCTGCGATTGCCAGTTGACCCTGCATGGCATCACGTCTCTGGCGCCGGCGCGCGGCTTCGATTTCAAAGCACCGGCTACGGACGACGCGCGTCTGGAGACGGTACGGGCGACGCCTGCGTCGCCCCTACCGGCCGAATCCCCCGCGGATTGGCCGACCTTCCGTGCCAACAATACGCGGACCGCCACTTCCACGGCAATGATCCCTGTAGGCACTGCTCTGCTGTGGCAGACAACGCTTGGCAGGAGCGGCGTGACAGCGCCTGTGGTTGCGGGCGATGTGGTGTGCACCGCCGGGTCCGATGGTGTCGTCCGCGCGGTGAGTGCCTCGACGGGCAAGCCCTTGTGGAAAGCCTATACCGGCGGAGCCATTCGGCTGCCTCCGACCATTTCGCAAGGACGCGTCTTCGTGGGCTCCGGTGACGGATGGGTCTATGCGTTTGCCGCGCGAACGGGCCAGTTGCTCTGGCGTTTCCGTGCGGCGCCGGCCCAGCGGAAGATCCCGGTCTACGGCGCGCTGCTTTCCACTTGGCCGGTCGCCGGCGGGGTTCTGGTAGAAGACGGCACGGCCTATGTGGCGGCCGGCATCGTCAACTATGATGGGACCTACGTCTATGCCCTGGACGCGGCGACGGGCCGGATCAAATGGCAAAATAACTCCTCCGGACACCTCGATCCCGTCGCACGCTCCGGCGTCAGCGTGCAGGGCCATCTTTTGCTCCACGGCCGCAAGCTCTATCTGGCCGGTGGCAACGCCGTCTCTCCGGCGGTGTATGACGCGCAAGACGGCCGGTGCCTCAACGATCCCAAGTCGGTGCAGCGGATCACGCAGAACAACGTCCTCCTGACGCAGAGCCCACGCGGATGGGAACTCTCCCTTCTGGCGGACGAGGTGGTGGCGTTCGGCCGGCCCTTCTATGCTCATCCGCAGTATGAGGTCTACGATCCTTCGGTGTTCGGCCGGGTGTTTCTGACCTCGGCCTCCGGTCGGGACATTGCCTGGGTCAGCGACCAGGGAAAAGGCCAGGTATTGTGCTTTGCCGGTATCGACAAGGGGGCATTGAGACAACGCGTTCTGAATCCGCGCGATCCTCTCGTAGTCGCTTGGGCCGGCCTGGGCATCAAGGATAAGCCGCTCTGGAGCTACAACTGTCCCGACAGCGTGGCGACGGCCGTGTGCGGCAACGCCGTGGTGATCGCCGAAAAGTCCCAAGTCGTGGCCCTGAACCTGGAGGATGGCAAGCCGCTGTGGTCGCACCGGCTTGGCTCCCGCCCGGCGGACTGGGGTCTGGCGGTCGACCGGGACGGCCGCGTTCTCGTGGTTCTTGATGACGGACAGATCGTGTGCTTCGGGCAGCGCGGCACGCAGAGTTGAAAAGGAGCTGGTATGAAGTCCAACCGTCGCGAATTCCTCACCCTGGCGGGCATGCTCGGACTGGGTCCGGCCGACGCTTTCTCGGAGACACCAGGGCCGTCCCGAGATGCTGTCAGCAAAGCTGGGACGTCGAAAATTCGTGTGGGTCAGATCAAGGTTTATCCACAGAAGGGGCAGATGGCGGCTAACCACAGCAAGCTGATGGCCGTCCTGGGCGAAATCGAGAAGGTAGGGGCGAATGATCATTCGCCCGCACCGGATGTCGTGGTCACGCCGGAAGGCTTCCTCGATGGTTATGTCTCCACCGAGTCGTCCGTCGCCAAGGCGGACATGGTGAAATACGCCATCGACCCGGCCACCAGTGAATACGCTCTCGAAGCTGCCGCCTGGGCCCGGCGCAACCAGGCGTGGCTCATCTACGGTTGCACACGCCGGGAGAAGGATCAGGTTTTCAATACGGCCTTGATCTACAACCGGAGTGGCTCTCTGGTGGGCATGTATGACAAATTGCATCTCCAGAAACACGATCTTAAGTACACTCCCGGCCGGCATCTCAATGTGTATGAATCCGACTTCGGGCCTTTTGGAGTCATGATTTGCGCCGACCGCCGCTGGCCTGAGACCGCCCGGACGCTCACCCTGCGCGGCGCGCGGGTGATCTTCAACCCGACCTATGGCATGCGCGGGGATTTGAACCTGTGCATGATGCGCACCCGATCCTATGAGAATGGCATCTTTATCGCGTTCACTCATCCCGGTCAGTCCCTCATCACCGGACCGGAGGGAAATGTTGTATGCAACAATGAAGAGGAAACCAAGACCCATGTCATTACCGAGATTGATTTGTCGAAGGCGCCGGCCAATAAGGGAGGACACCTTGCAGACCGCCGCCCGGACGTCTACGGGTCATGAACATTGGGACCGAAACACCTGACCACAACCGAGAAGGAATTCAGCCAATGAATAGACTCACGATGGTTTTTGTCACGAGCGCACTGGTGCTGGTTTCCCAAGTCAGCAGGGCGGCTGACTTCTACGTGGCACCCACGGGCAGTGACAACAATCCCGGCACCAAGGACCAGCCTATAGCGACCTTTGGGGCTGCGCGGGATGCTGCCCGAGCGGCGGGCGCCGGGCCGCATCGGATCGTGGTGATGCCCGGGGACTATTTTCTGGCGAAGACACTGACGTTAGATTCGCACGACAATGGCTTGACCATCGAGGCGGCGCAAGCCGGCAAGGTCACGCTCTACGGCGGCAGGCTGGTGACCGGGTGGCGGCGCGACGGCGAGAAGTTCTGGTGTGCGGACCTGCCGGAGGTGAAAGAAGGTGCGTGGGATTTCCGCGCCCTGGTGGTCAACGGTCACATGCCGGAGCGGGCACGGATGCCGGAGTCGGGAATGCTGGTGCATCGCAGCGAATTCGACGTGCAGTGGCTTTCGTCGGTCGGTGGCGGCTGGGCGCGTCCACCGACGCCGGATGAACTCGCCACCATGCTCTACGACCCCGAAGATATCGGGGCGACGTTTGACGCCCGCAACGCCGAGGTGCGCGTGTATCACATGTGGGACGAATCGCTGGTCGGCGTCGCCCGCAATGACACGCAGCGTCACGCGCTGATCTTCTCGCCGCCGGCCAAGTCCCCGCCGGGCGCGTTTGGCGTGAAGAAATATGTGATTTTCAATACCCGTGAGGGCATGACCAAGCCCGGGCAGTGGTATCTCGACCGGACGGCCGGGCGGGTGGTCTATTGGCCGTTGCCGGGCGAAGAAATGACGAAGGCCAAGGTCGTTGCGCCGGTCTTGGAACGGATCATCGGCATCGTCGGGACGACCAAGGAGCCTGTCGAGAAGATCACGCTGCGCGGGCTGACGCTACAGGCGACCACCACACCGCTCAAGCCCGGCGGATTCGCGGCGGGGGCTTTTGACGGCGCGCTCGCCATCGAGCGGGCGCGGCAGGGCGTTGTCGAGAAGCTCGAAATCGCCAACGTCGGCGGCCAGGGCATCCTCTCGCGGGACTTGGCGGACTGCGAGATCCGTGACTGTCACATTCATCACATCGGGGCTTGCGGCATCCGGACCAGCGGCGCAGCCACGCTCATCGCCAGGAATCACCTGCACCACATCGGGGTGTATCATCCCAGCGCGGTGGCGTTGTCGGCGAGCCATGATTCTCGCTCCGGCGGTGAGAAGGGGTTCCACCTCTACCGCAACGAAATTCACGACACGCCTTACAGCGGCATCATTGGCAGCGGCAGCGGCCACCTGATCGAGGAGAATCTCATCTACCGCGTCATGCGCGAGATGCAGGACGGCGGCGCGATCTACGGCGGCATGCGCAACAGCACCCTGCGTGGCAATCTCGTGCGCGACGTGGTGAAGATGGGTGAAGGCTATGGCGTCTCGGCCTATTACCTCGACGAAGGCGCGAAGGACTGCGTGGTCGAGCGCAACGTGGCCATCGGGGTCGAGCGACCGACCCACAACCACATCGCCCGCGACATCATCATCCGCGACAACGTGTTCATCGCGGAAACCAACATGACGCTGTCCTTCCAGCGGTCCGGCGGGTGCACCTTCATGGGCAACACTCTCTTCGCCCCCGGCAAGATCACCGTCAGTCCGCCGAATGCCGTCAAGCTCTGGACGGGTAACATCGTCATTCGTAGCGGCGCGGCCCAGGACGGCGGGCCTCAGCCGTTCACGATCGACGACGCCATGCCGCCCACGCCGCCGCCCGCCAGGAGAACGGCCCCCGTCAGCGTGGTGCGCGTGCCCCAGCCGCCGACGCTGGACGGCGAGATCGGCTGGGAGGAGTGGCCCGGCGCCCTATTGAACCTTGACCGCGAGCTCTCGCGCTGGAGCGCCAGTGGCGCGCCGGTGTTCGCCAAAATCGCCTACGATGAGCAGTGCCTCTACGTGGCCGTGAACGTGGTAGCGTTTGATCCGACCAAGCTGCGCATGGGCACTGTGTGGGGCCAGGACGACGGCGCAGAAATCTGCATCGCCGGCGTGCAGGCTACCTATGTCCTCCGCGGCTTTGCCGATGGAACGATCCAGAGCCTCACGGAGGCGGGCGCGTCTGCGGATGCCACCGAGCGTATAGGTAAGGCCGTGCGGTTCGTGGCCAAGCCATACGGAAGAACGAAAGGGGATCGCAAGAGTGGTTGGCGCGGGGAATGGGCCGTCCCCTTCGATGCCTTGGGCCTCAAGCCCGTGCCGGGTCTGAAGATTGCTTTCAACCTCGGCATCTTCCGCGCCGAAGACGAAGTCTGGCGCTACCTGGAAGGCACACAGGCGGAGAGCTGGCGTCTGGACCAGGCGGCCACCTTGCTGCTCAGATGAGGATGCCCAGCGCATTCCATGACGGTTGTCGGAGAAGATCAAGATGGCAGGAATCCGGCAGAGGCGTGAAGCCGTGACACCACTCCAACCCAGTTCGGTCCGTCCCCGTCGCGTGCTGTTGGGTTTTGCCATGACCCTGGCAGCCATTCTCTACGTCGACCGCGTGTGCATCTCGCAGTCCCAGTACCTGATCAGTGCCGATCTCGGGCTGTCGAAGAAAGAGATGGGACTGGCGCTCACCGTTTTTGGCATCGCCTACGGTCTGTTTGAGATTCCCGGCGGCTGGCTGGCGGATCGCTTCGGTCCCCGCCGGGTACTTACGAGTGGCGTGTGCTGGTGGTCGCTCTTCACCGCCGCCAGCGGCTGGGCGCAAGGCCTGGCCTCGTTGGTGGGCTATCGTTTTCTCTTCGGGCTGGGCCAGGCCTGCTGTTTCCCCAACCTGACGCGTGCCTTCAGTAATTGGTTCCACGGCCAGGAGCGGACCAGGGCTCAAAGCCTGACGTGGCTGGCCGCCCGTTGGGGCGGCGCGTTCACGCCTCTATTAGTCGTGTTTGCGCTCGACTTCGTGACCTGGCGACAGAGTTTCTTCCTGTTCGGCTCCCTCGGCTTTCTTTGGGCCTTGCTCTTTTGGCGGTGGTTCCGTGACCAGCCGGAAGATCAAGCCGTAGGGGCGGGCCCCTGTGCCCGCCCTGGGCAATCACAGGGGGTTGCCCCTACGGTTCCCTGGGAGCGGTTTCTTGTCAACCGTTCGGTCTGGCTGCTATGCCTGCAATATGCCTGTCTGAGCTATGGCTTCTGGTTCTATCTGACCTGGCTGCCGACGTACGTTCGTGAGCAGTTCGGTCTGGAGCAGGCGGATCGATATGTTGCGGCGTTGCTGGCGGCGCCGCCCCTCTTTCTGGCGGGTATCGGCTGTGTGTTGGCCGGTTGGCTCACGCCGCGGCTGGTTCGTCGCTTCGGCGACGTGCGGCGCGTCCGCCGCAGCCTGGGTGTGCTCGGCCACGTCATGGCGTGTGTCATGCTGCTGGTCTCGATCCGCTTGGAGAACCCCATCTTGTCCATGATCGCCATGGGCTTCTCGTGTTTCGGCAACGATCTCGCCATGCCCGGCTCCTGGGCCGGTTGCATGGACATGGGCGGCCGCTTCTCCGGCACGTTGTCCGGCACGATGAATATGTGGGGCTGCATCGGCGGACTGCTGGCCCCTTGGACCATTCCTTATATTCTTGAGGCCGCGAGCGGTCAGTGGCGTGTCGTGATTGTCGTGATTGCCGGCTGGTATGCGGTGGGAGCCCTCTGTTGGCTGGGCCTCGATCCTGTCACACCTATCGCAGCCCCTGAACAAACGAGCAAAGACCAAGATGAGTTCCCAACCTCCCGAATCCCTGCTTCCGAGGCATGAGGCCTTCCTGCGCTGCGCGAAGGTGGACCGGCCGCTGCTGGGCGCCTGGCTGGGCGGCTATTATCCCGCCGAGCAGTTCCCGCAGGGCCACCACTGCTGGCGGGTCGGCCAATTGCTTCAGCCGACGGACGTCCGCTTTGACATCTTTCGTAGTGACTATGAGACGCTGTACCGGATGCATCGCGAGGCCGACGATGACTTCTTCTACATCGGCTCGGCCTACTGGGGCCTCCCCTGGCTGGAGGCTATTCTCGGATGTGCCATTCACGTGGGAGAAACAAGCTGCTGGGCTCAGACGCGCCCCGTGAATCGCACGGGCGACGGGACCCCAAACGCGAAAGGTCGCGTTGGGGGGCCCCAACCCGATGCATGCGTCGCCCCTACCGACGCCGGATTCTGCCTTGATCTGGAGGATAGTGCCTGGTTCCAGTGCCTCCTGCGCTTCACCCAGGACCTGTTGCAGTTCGCAGGAGGACGTTTTCCCGTTTGTCCTCCTCTGTTGCGTGGTCCCGGTGACGCTGTATGTGCTCTGTGCGGTCCGGAAGCTGTGGCCATGGCCCTGATCGATGGCAAGCCATGGATAGACGAACTCCTCGCGGGCTGCGCGAAGGTCCGGCAGGAAATATTGGAGCGTCTGCAGCGCGTGATTCCTGCCTGGTTCGGCACGCATGCGGCAGGGGGGTATCCGAGCAAGCTCTGGACCGCACGGACGGTGGCCTACTATCAGGAGGATTCCGCGGCGGTCCTCAATCCCCAGCTTTTTGCCGATCATCTCCTGCCGCCGGCACGCCTGACGAAGCCGCTGGCGGATGTCCACTTCATTCATCTTCACTCAAGCTGCCTGTACCTGGTCGATGCGCTGCTGGCGGATGACACGTTCGCGGCGATCGAGGTCAACCTGGATCATCCCGGCTCCAGTCCGCCTCTGGCGCAATACCTGCCAGTACTCCGGCGCATTCAGCAAGCGGGTCGTCCCTTGTTGCTTTGGGGTGAGATCGGTCCGCAGGATTGGGACCTTCTTCAACGGGAGTTGTCGCCCACTGGGCTGAGCATCCAGCCCATCGTGAAACTCCCCGAGGATATCCGTCGCTATCGCTGGCATCCGAAACACGAGGTAGGAGGTCGATCTTATGGCGAATAGAGTGCTGCTTATGTTCGTCGTCGTGACCTTGACGGCACGGCTGCCCCTTTGGGCGGCCCAGAACGAAAACGTTGGCAAGCGGCTACGGACCGCGCCGAATCGGCGGGTCTTCGTGCCGCTCGATTTCCCACAGATGTTCACGGCCGGGCCCCTGAGCGATCCGCAGCCGCCGAGCACCCTCCTGCCCGCCGGAGCGACCACGGTCGAGCTGACGCTCCACGCCTCTGTGCCGACCTCCTGCCGGTACAGCGTTGGGCGCAGTCGGCCGCTGGACCAGATGATCGCGTTTGACGATCCGCAGCCATCGACCTCGCCCAAGACCATCATTCAGGGACTCAATCCTGACCCGGCCATTGTCAACGACGTTTACATCCGCTGCACCGCGGCAGCCGAGGCTGTGCTGCATCTGCAATACCGGTGCCTGCCCGCGGCCAAGCCTGGTTTTCCGCGTGTCGCCAACCTCTGGGGCTCGGGACGCTTTATCCCCAAGGGGATGGCCTACGCCTCCCGCATTGACCTCTGGCTGGGAGCGCGTTTCACTACCGAGCAGATCCGCGAGCTGCGCCGGCTGAATCCCAACTGCTTCATCCTGACCTCGATCAACACGGTAGAGAACAACGACGTGCCGGACGAATGCTTCCTGCGGGACACGACCGGCCGGAAGATCGAGGTCTGGCCCGGGGCCTATCGGCTCAACCTCACCCGGCCGGAGGTGGCTCAATATCAGGCCCGCTATGCGTACCAGAAGATGATCGAGAGCGGGCTGATGTACGATGGCTGCTTCTTTGACAACTTCATGATGACACAACGCTGGCTGACCCACGACATCTACGACCGGCCTGTGCAACTGGACGCCGACGGGGACGGAAAGCCGGATGACAAGGATGCCTTCGACAAGGCGTGGCGCGCCGGCGTCTTCCGCGAATTGCAGGAATGGCGCAAGCTGATGCCGTGGGCCCTGACCAGTGGTCACAGCCAGGGCTACCCCTATCCCGAGATCGCAGAAATCTTCAACGGCCAGGGGATCGGCTTCTATACCACCGATGTGATCGAGGGGAAGAAGGCGTTCTACGAGCTTTGGGATTACTACAGCGCCTGGTGCACGGTGACCCTCAAGCCCGCGATCACCTCGGTGGAGTCAGCAGTGCCTGATCAGATTGCTTACGGCTATGACTACAGCCCCCAGAAGAACACGCCGCCCACGACCTGGAACTTCGCGAGGGACTATTATTCCTACATGCGGTTCGGGCTGGCTTTCACCCTGATGAGCGACGGCTATTTCAGTCATGAGCTGGGCGACACGGACCACGGGCAGGACTGGTGGTACGATGAACTGGACTGCAAGCTGGGGACGCCCCTGGGCCCGGCGCAGCAAATCGCCATGAGCCAGGCGGGGGACCGCGAGCTGATGCAAAACGGCGGCTTCGAAGATGAGCTGGCGGGCACCTGGAGCCTCTGGTGCGATACGTCCAGTAGCTGTGCGGCGAAGGCCGACCGCGACATGCGCGGCCAGCACAACGGCAGGGCGGCGGCTCACATCACGATCACCGGAGCCGGCCGTTCGGGCGGGATTGAGTTCACCCAGTCCAAACGTTCCCTGGAGCAGGGGAAGAGTTACAACCTCACCTTCTGGACGCGGGCCAGCCATCCAATGGAGTTCCGGGCCATCTCCTCCAAGGGCTCGCCCAATTGGGATAATTACGGTCTGACTCAGACCGTGCCACTGACAACACAATGGCAGCCAGTGACCTTGACATTCGAGGCCAATAGAACGGTCCAGGATGCGCGGATTCAGTTCCTGTTTGGTGGTCAAACAGGACAGGTCTGGCTCGATGAGGTTTCCCTGAAAGAGCGCGAGGACGAGATCTTCCGCCGGGACTTCCAGCATGGCCTGGCGCTGCTCAATGGCACCCGGCGGCGCCAGATGGTGGACGTGGGGGATGGCTACATGCATCTTCAGGGCGAACAGGCGCCCAAGTACCAGTACATTCTGGATGATGGGGGGAACGAGGGATTTCAAACCACGGGCCAGTGGCAGGAGACCGAGTTGGGAACGAAGGAGTGGCATGCGATTCCGCCTTATTACCATGCCTGGAACAACCGTTGTCACCAGCGGACCGGTTCCATCGGAGAGGCGACGTGGGACCTCGCTCTCCGCGGCCCGGGGCAATACACAATTCAAGCCTGGTGGGCGGCAGCGCCGGACGCGTCGAAGTGGACGAAACAGGCGATTTATGAAATCGTGGTCGCGGGCCAGGTAGTCGCCAGCGTGACGCTGGACCAAAGTCAGGCCGGAGATCAGTGGCATACGATTGCGACGGGATTGGCACTGAAGCCACAAGACAAACCCTACGTCCGGGTCCAGAGCAGTGGTGGTGGGGTTCTGGTGGCCGATGCGTTGCACGTCTTCTCAGCAGAGCGGTACAACGATGGCCAGGCCGTACGGCAGGTCACCCTGGAGCCTATGGACGGGATCGTCCTCCGGCGGATCGAGGCGGGTGGCCCATGAATGATCCGCGCGAGGTGGACGTCCTATACAAGAATAGATGCTGCCCTTCTTCTGTAATCCTCTCGGCCCCGACGCCATCGCGTCCCCTACCGGTGGACAATCGACGCTTTGCCCGGTATGATCGCAAGCCGTGTGAGTGACAAAACCGGGGTCCTGTTGTCGAAAGGGGACAAGCATGGGTCAGCACTTCTTCCGGCGTTCTTCTCTTGGAGTGGTTGTGTGTCTGATGGTCGTCTCGTTCGGAGGACCGGCTTCAGCCGGTTCGACGTCCAATATGCCGCCTGAAGGCGGGACTCCAAACAAGTCTGCGGTAGCCCAGGTGTCGGTCGATGCTTCCAAGGTCCGGGAGCCGATCAGTCCCTACATCTATGGCCAGTTTATCGAGCACCTGGGGCGCTGCATCTACGGCGGAATTTGGGCGGAAATGCTGGAGGACCGCAAGTTCTACTTCCCCGTCCCGGCGGACAAGGAGATCTGGAGGCTCACCCGCGAACAGGCCCGTGTGCTGGCCGCCTCGCCGTGGAAGGTGATCGGTCCGCAGGGCACTGTGGAGATGGTCAAGAAAGACGCCTTCGTGGGCGACCACACCCCGCAGATCGTGGCGCCGGGCGAGGGGACGGCCATGGGCATCTATCAGGAAGAACTCGGTCTGGTCAAAGGCAAAGGGTACGTGGGATATCTTTACCTGGCCGCCGATGGCAAAGTAGGGCCGGTGACTGTTACGCTGTCCTGGGGCCAGGGCGAAGCGGACAAGGCCGTACACACGATCAAGTCGGTCGGCACCAAGTACACTAAGGTCCCATTCAAGTTCACTGCCGGCGCGAACAGCGACAATGGCCGGCTCGCGATCACCACGAGCGGCAAGGGCAAGCTCAAGATCGGTTGCGCGTCCCTGATGCCCGCGGACAACGTGGAAGGATTCCGCAAGGACACCCTCGAGGTGCTCAGGCAGCTCAACGCCCCGGTCTATCGGTGGCCGGGCGGTAACTTCGTCAGCGGCTACGACTGGCGGGACGGCTTGGGCGACCGGGACAAAAGACCCACCCGTACCAATCCGGCGTGGACCGGGATCGAGACCAACGACATGGGCATGCATGAGTTCGTGCGTCTCTGTGAGTTGATCAAATCGGAACCCATGATCGCGGTCAACACCGGCTTTGGCGATGCGTACTCGGCGGCGGCCCAAGTGGAGTACACCAACGGCTCGACCGATACCCCGATGGGCAAGTGGCGGGCCAAGAATGGCGAGCCCAAGCCTTTCAACGTGAAGTGGTGGTGCGTGGGCAACGAGATGTGGGGCAATTGGCAACTCGGCTACATGCAACTGCGTCACTACGTCCTGAAGCACAACTGGGTCGAGGAGAAGATGCGCCAGGTGGACCCGACGATCAAGACGGTCGGCAGCGGCGATGTGGGCAATGCGGGTGAGCGAAGCTGGACCCGCGGGATGCTCACGAGCTGCGCCGATCACATGGACATGATCAGCGAGCATTTCTACTGCCGCAGCCGGGAGGATATCCCGCAGCACGTCCAGCAGATCCCCAACAATGTCAAGCGGATCGCCGATGCCCATCGCAAGTTCCGCGAAGACTTGCCCTCCCTCAAGGGCAAGGATATCCGTATCGCTCTGGATGAGTGGAACTACTGGTATGGGCCTCACGTTTTCGGCGAGTTGGGCACGCGCTACTTCCTCAAGGACGCCTTGGGCATCGCCGCGGGTCTGCACGAGTACTTCCGCAACAGCGACATCATCTTCATGGCCAACTACGCCCAGACGGTCAACGTCATCGGCTGCATCAAGACCACCAAGACCGCTGCCGAGTTTGACTCCACGGGCATGCCTCTAATGCTGTACCGGAAGCACTTCGGCACGATCCCGGTGGCGGTTGAGCATCAGGCAGCGCCCTTGGATGTCTCGGCCGCCCTGACCCAGGACAAGAAGGCTCTGACCATAGCGGTGGTCAATCCGACCAAGGACGCGGCCCAACTGAAGCTGAACCTCAGCTCCGTCAAGCTCGCGGGCAAGGCCCAGACCTGGGTCATCGCCGGTGATGACCCGATGGCCTACAACCAGCCCGGCGAGCCGCGCAAGGTGGACATCCAGGAAGCAGGGGCTGCGGATCTGACCGGTGTCGTTTCGGTCAAGCCGCTCAGCATCACACTTTGGAGGGTGGCGATCCAATGAAGAATTTCCTGAAGTACACCACGGTCTATGCGGTCACCGTGCTGCTTGCCTGTTGTAGTGCGAGCTTCGGCATGGACAAGCCCATCAAGGTGACGTCTGAGGGCCAGACCACTGAGCACAAATGGTCTCTCAAAGACTTGGACGCCCAGTTGTCCTCGGACTGGTCCGAGTTCAACTACCTGGTGCTGGAGATCCGAACGTCCTCGCCGCAGCGTTTCTCCCTGTGGCTGCATACCACCAACGGCAAACGCCGGCTCATGCTCCAGCCCTTTGGCCAGAATGTCTGGTTGCGGGCTTCCATTCCGCTGCAATACTTCAAGGGCCGGGACCAGAAGGGAACGGACCTCGCTTCCGCCAGCAACCGGCGGACCAACTCCTTCTGGATGTCGGTGTGGGGACCGTTCGGCGATCTCAAGAACATCGAGGCGATGAGCGTAGCGATGGCCTATCCGCTGAACCAGCCCACGCTGGAGATCCGGTCCGTCAGACTGTCGAAGGAAGACGCCGGGTCCGAATTCATCGAGAAGGACAAACTGCCCGTGCTGGACGAATTCGGTCAGTGGGCCCACGCCGATTGGCCCCGCAAGATCAAGAGCCGCGAACAGCTCCAGAAGGAACTGGCGGACGAGGAGAAGTCCTTCGGCCCCGGTGACTTCGGCATGTGCAAGTACGGCGGCTATGCCAACACCAAGGCGGCGGCCACCGGCTTCTTCCGCGTCGAGCAGATCGACGGCCGGTGGTGGTTCGTCGATCCGGACGGACATCTGTTCCTGTCCACCGGCTCCAACTGTATGGGTGGCATCAGGTCAGGCCGGGGCGGTCCACGTGGTGCGCCGCCTGCAAGTGCGGGTACCGCGCCCGACCGAACGGTGGCCCGCATGGAAGCCTGGGGCCTGACCACGATCGGCAACTGGTCTTTCCTGAGACCGCCGGAGAATCAGCGCAAGGCCTATGTCCTGACATTCAATGGCCCGCGCACGCAGACGTCTTTTCTCGGAATGCAGGATGTCTACTCCGACGAGTTCGCCGCCAACGCCGATACCGCCGCCAGCCAGCAGTGTGCCTTGCGCAAGGACGATCCGTGGTTGCTGGGCTATTTCATCGGCAACGAGCCACCCTGGCCGAATCGCGAGTCGGAAGTGGTTGACCTGTTCCTCAAGGGGCCCGACACCGCCACCCAGCGCAAGCTCAAGGAGTTCCTGGCCCAAGGCGATACACCGGAGCGACGGCGGGAATTCGTGTACGCCATGTTCGATCGCTACCTCACCTTGGTCGGTCAGGCCATCAAGAAATACGACGCCAACCATTTGAATCTGGGCATCCGGTTCGGTGGCACACCGCCGGAGGCGGTCCTGCGCACAGCCAGAACGTTCGACGTGTGCAGCATCAACGTGTACGAGTACGAGCCGACCCGGCAGATAGAGTGGGTCTATGAAGTCACCGGCCGGCCGGTCGTCATCGGCGAGTTCCACCTGGGTGTGCCGGCCGACGGCCTGGGCGCAGGCCTGGTGCAAACCGCCAATCAGGTCGAGCGGGCCAAGGGATACCGCTACTACGTGGAGCAGGCCGCGGCCCTGCCTTGTTTCCTGGGGGCGCACTGGTTCCAGTGGCGGGACGAGCCGGTGCTGGGACGCATGGATGGCGAGAACTACAACATCGGGTTCGTGGACGTGACGGACCGTCCCTACCGTGAGCTTGTGGCTGCGGCCAAGGCCACCCACAAGCGGCTGTTCGACGTCCACGCCGGCAAGACCCCGCCGTTTGCGGAGCGTCCCCAGGCTTCCGAAGCCGGAACGCCGGGCTCGCCCTGGAGCAACTGAGCGCGAACGGAGCGCCGCGTCACGGAAGCAGCCGCCATTTGGCCCATCCCCGGGCGGGTACTTCACCCGCCCTTTTTCCTTGGTCATCTTGCGGATTCTTCACCTCGCCTTTCTCTGTTACCGGTCCTTGTACGTACTTTCCACAATCTTCTCTCCCCCGGAATAACTCCCCGCTGACGCGGCCAAGGCCGCCAGATCCCCGCTGTCAGGACGTGTGCAGACCGTAATCGTCTGGTGGCTTGGCCGACCGGCAAGCCGGCCCTGTACGGGGTTTCCACAATGGTTTCGAGGCCGCCTTTTTCATAAGCTCACATGGGGAGGAGTCTTGGTTGACTCCAGAGCTCTGACCCTGAAGATTTGGAATTTGGATGTCCGACTTTTTCCTGGTTGAGAGAGGTGAGAATTCGATGAAACACGGCCCGACAACGTCACAAAAAGTAGAGGATCTCAGACACGTGCGATCATCCCAGAAGCCTGGGACATCGGTAACGAAACTCCACAGGGACGCCGCCCGGAAGACAGAAGACAGCGCCGCCGTCCGTCCTCCGGTTCTCGATCCGCTGACGATGAAAGACTGGCAGATTGCCGAGGCGGCGGAAGAAGTCATGAAGCCCGTGGGCCGGTTGGCCCAGGAACTGGGATTGAGAGATGACGAATTGATCCCGATGGGGCCGCAACTGGCCAAGGTGGACTATGGCAAGGTCAGCAGCCGGGTGCAAGGCAATCCCACCGCCAAATACATCGACGTGACCGCCATCACCCCGACACCCCTGGGGGAGGGCAAGACCACGACCGTGATCGGGCTGATCGAGGGGCTGGGAAAGCTCGGTAAGCGTGTCACCGGCGCGATCCGCCAGCCGAGCGGCGGACCCACCTTCAACATCAAAGGCTCCGCCGCCGGCGGGGGA
>CAYHAJ010000216.1:0-8757 GCA_964354535.1 uncultured Pirellulales bacterium | reverse complement strand
CGAAGCGTCACCGCCACGGCGTCCAGCGCGCAGGCGGGCATGGGTGCAGAGAAGACCATCGACGGCTCCGGTCTGGCCGCGGACCTGCACGGCACCGAGCCAACCACGATGTGGCTGAGCACCGGGGCGGCGCCGAACTGGATCCAGTACGAGTTCGACAAGGTCTACAAGCTGCACGAGCTGAAGGTCTGGAACTCCAACCAACTGATCGAGGCCTTCCTCGGCTTCGGGGTCAGGAAAGTGACGGTCGAGACCTCGACCGACGGCACGACCTGGGCGCCGATGGCCAATGTGCCGGAATTCGCCAAAGCGACTGGTGCGGCGGGTTACGCCGCGAACACCACGGTCAACCTCGGCGGGGTCCAGGCCAAGTATGTCAAGCTGACGATCAACAGCTCGTGGAGCGGCATGGCCCCCACGGGCCTGAGCGAGGTGCGATTCTCCTATATTCCGGTCGAGGCCCGAGCGCCGCAGCCGGCCCAGACCGCCACGGGCGTCAACGTGGATACCTCCCTCAGTTGGCGGCCAGGACGCGAGGCGGGATCGCACAAGGTGTTCCTCAGCCCCGCGCAGGAGGCAGTGACCGGCGGCACGGCCACGGCGCAGACGGCGACCGAGCACAGCTACCGGCCCGGCGATTTGAAATTCGGGACCCCCTACTACTGGCGGGTCGATGAAGTGAACACCGTCACGTATCCGGGCAGCGTCTGGAGCTTCACTACGCAGGAATACCGGCCCATTGAGGATTTCGAAAGCTACACGGATAAGCCCGGCGCGGAAATCTTCACCGCCTGGATCGACGGCATGGTCAACGGCAACGGCTCGCTGGTCGGCTACATCATCGCCCAAAGCGGCACGTTCTGCGAGACCCGGATCACCCACGGCGGCCGGCAATCCATGCCCTTCGAGTACAACAACGTCAAGACGCCGTTCTACTCCGAGGCCGAGCGGACCTTCGACACGCCTCAGGACTGGACGGGCAACGGGGCGGATACTCTGGCGCTGTGGTTCCAAGGCCGGGCGGTGAGCTTCGTGGACAAAGGCAACAACGCCTACACCGTCGGCGCCGGCGGCACCGACATCTGGGGCAACTCCGATCAGTTCCGCTTCGTCTACAAGCAACTCAACGGCAACGGCTCGATTACCGTGAAGGTGGACAGCGTCGGCAACACCAACGTCTGGGCGAAAGCGGGTCCCATGATTCGCGAGACACTCGAGGCCGGCGCGAAGAACGCGTATCTCGCCGTGACGCCCGCCAGCGGCGTGTCGTTCCAGTGGCGGGACGCAAACAACGGCGCCTCGGCCAACAGCCAGACGGCCGGGCTGGTAGCGCCGTACTGGGTGCGCATTACGCGTACCGGGAACGTCTTCAAAGCGGAGCGCTCGGCGGACGGCAAGACCTGGACCCAGCAGGGCACGGACACGACCGTCGCCATGGCGGCCACGGTCTCCATTGGCTTGGCGGTGACCAGCCACGACGGGGCGCTGACCACCACGGCGGAGATCTCGAATGTCTCCACCACCGGCACGGTCACGGGCTCCTGGCAGGCGTTGGCGATCGGCGCGGCGATGCCGAGCAACGATCCGGCGCCGCTGTACCTCGTGGTCGAGGACAAGACCGCCAAGAAGAAGACCGTGGTCCACCCGAATCCCGCGGTTTCTGCCACGGGGACCTGGACCCCGTGGCGCATCCCGTTCAGCGATCTGGCGGGCGTCAACCTGGCGGCCGTCAAGAAGATCACGCTGGGCGTCGGCGACCGGACCAGTCCCAAGGCGGGTCCGGCCGGCCTGCTCTTCCTCGACGACCTCGGCTTTGGCCACCCGGCCCCATAACGCAGGGGAACCACCACGACGCTCTTTGTGGTGCTTCATGACGTGACAGCGGGGCGTCCGTCCGCACGGCGGCGCCCCACTCTTTTGCGCCTTGACTTCTCCGGATTCCTCCGTAATGGGCGGTCGCACGGCGGCGCCACAAGAGAATCGTGAGTGTATCCACAGAAAACAAGAAGGGCCGGCACGTGAGGGCCGGCCCTGGGGTGTCTGTCAGGGGGAGAGGGTCAGAAGGCGTATTTCAGGCTCACGCTGACCCACAATTCGTTGTCGGGATTAACGGTCTCCTCCAGGCTCCACTGATAATAGAGGGAGGGCGTCAGGACAAGGTTCCGGTCCGCGCCGAAGGCGAAGTCCGTCGAGGCGCCGAGCACCGCGTCAGAGAAGCCGGAAATCACGTTGGTGCCGTAGGGCGAGACGCCCCCGTTGTAGACCAGCTCGGAGTGCAGCCGGATCGTCTGGTCATCCATCGACGGGATCAGGGCCGGGACACTGAACGCGTAGTCCAGCATGAGGATGTGGAACATGCCCGTGGAGTTGTGATTGAAATTGGGGTTCCCCACCTGGGCCCAGTGATTCTCATTGCCGGGCCACATGTAGGCGAAGGCGTAGCTGGGCTGAAGACCCTTGATCGGCAACAGATTCGGCCAGGAGAAGATCACGTGCCCTTCCATGAGGTTCTGGGTTATGCCGAAGTTGGTCTTCGGATAGTAATAGTAGACGTATCCGAGCCGGAAATTCGTAGCCAGCGCCTCGCCGCTGAACAGGCCGTTCTGGTAGTACACCGTGCCGTCCCAGCGCTGGAGTTCTCCAAACGCGTCGGAGAGGCTTTGATGTCCGACGGCACTGACCCCGAAGCCGGTGTCGAACAGGTTCAGATCGGTCAGCACGTGGAGGGCGCTGCCGTCGCGGAACACGTCGAACCCGCGCCAGATGTACTGGCTGTCCCACGTGACGCCGACCATGGCCTGGAGTCCTCCCGGGCTCTCCGTGACCTGGTCCTGCGCTTCCTGGGCGAGGGTTGCCGTCGCCAGCAGCAGCACGACCGAGGCAAACACATACTTCATGGCATTTCTCCTTCTTACCACCGGCCGGTCTTGCGCAGCGCCGCTGGGGGGAACTTGTCCAGGTCCTTGGTGTACTTCAGCAGCACGTCCTCGGGCAATTCATAGTCGCTGAGCTTGCCGCACAGATAATTGTCGTAGCCCGACAGGTCCATCAGGCCGTGGCCGCTGTAGTTGAACAGGATCACCTTCGCCTTGCCTTCCTCGCGGGCCTTCTCGGCCTCGTCGATCACGGCGGCGATCGCGTGACTGGTCTCCGGGGCGCAGATCGCGCCTTCGGTCTGGGCCCACGTCATGGCGGATTCATAGCACTTGGTCTGTTTGTAGGACTTCGGCTTCAGGAGTCCCTCCACGATGCCCTGGCACACGAGCGGCGCCATGCCGTGATAACGGAGCCCGCCCGCGTGGATCGGCGGCGGCACGAACGCATGGCCCAAGGTGTGCATGGCCAGCAGCGGGGTCATGCAGGCGGTGTCGCCGTGATCGTAGCGGAACGGCCCGCGGGTCATCTTCGGACAGGCCGCCGGCTCGATCGGCATGATCTCGATGTTGGCGCCGTTGATCTTGTCGGCCACGAAGGGGAAGGATAATCCGGCGAAGTTGCTGCCGCCGCCGGCACAGCCGATGACGATGTCCGGAATTTTCTCGCCGGCCGTCTGCAACTGCTTCTTGGCCTCCAGACCGATAATCGTCTGATGCAGCAGGACGTGATTGAGAACGCTGCCGAGCGAGTACCGCGTCTTGCCCGTGGGGTCGGTGACGGCCGCTTCGATGGCCTCGCTGATCGCAATGCCCAGGCTGCCCGGCGTGTCCGGCATCTGGGCCAGAATCTGGCGCCCGGCGTTGGTCTCCGTGCTCGGACTGGCAACGCACGTGGCGCCCCAGACCTGCATCATCAGCTTGCGGAAGGGCTTCTGATCGAAGCTGATCCGCACCATGTAGACCTTGCACTCCAGCCCGATCAGCTTGCAGGCGAACGCCAGAGCGCTGCCCCATTGGCCGGCACCGGTCTCCGTGGTCAGCCGCTGGATGCCGAACTGCTTGTTGTACCAGGCCTGCGGGACCGCGGTGTTGGGCTTGTGACTCCCGGGCGGGCTGACGCTCTCATCCTTATAATAAATGCGGGCCGGGGTCTTGAGGTGCTTTTCCAGGTGGACGGCCCGGCGCAGCGGGGTAGGACGCCATCGGTACAGAATATCCAATATCTCCTGCGGGATGTCGATCCAGCGTTTGGTGCTGACCTCCTGCTCGATCAGGTTCATCGGGAACACCGGCGTCAGCAGGTCCGGGGTCACCGGCTTGCCGTCCGGGCCGAGCGGGGGCAGCAGCGGCGTCGGAAGGTCCGCTGCCAGGTTATACCATTGCCGCGGGATGTCACTTTCTTTTAGCTGAATCTTCTGCTCCATGCTATGGTCTCCAACCCAACGTGTTTTGATGTGAATTTGCGCACGGTAGAGCCTTTGGGAACAATAGTTAGTCGGCCGCTGCACCACTGTCAAACAAAAAAATCTGGTATCTGCCCGGCTTTTTCGGGCTATTTCCCAATATCGGACGTGGCGTGGCGGAGTTGGACGGGGGGAAGCGTGTAGGGCGGGCTTGCCCCACCCTACCTCAGAAGATAATCGCCGCGTAACCGACGCTGTCGCGGCTGGCGGTCCCCATCTCGCGAAGCATGACTTCATTGCTGTTGGTGTGCGCGAGGAGCACGCCCTTCTGCGCGCCGAGGCGTTGGGCTGCCGCCAGCAGCGCCGCCGCCGCTCCTGGGCCGCAGGCGTTGCCGTTCTCCAGGGCGTTGGCGAGCAGGCGCCCGGGTTCGAGGGCCACGGCCAGCTTGATGAGCTGGCGGTCGTTGACTTCGCTGGCCCAGTGCAGGGCCTCCGAGCCGACCCCCATCGGCGTGAAGCCGTAGCGCGGACCGTAGTGAGTCAGGTCGGTGGAGCCGATAAACATCAGCGATTGCGGATTGCGCATCGCGGCTTGGGAATTGGAAGTCGTGGTTTCTTTCCCAGCGCCGGTGGCGCGGGACACCTCGGCCAGCGCGGCGCCCAGTCTCAGCGCGGAATCGTTGGCAGGCACAATGATGGGCAGGATGCGTGCGTCCGGAAATAGAAACTGAATGAAGGGGACCTGCACCTCGATACTATGCTCGTGCCGATGGGCCGAGGAGTCGATCCGGGCCGTCCCGCTCGCACAGACGGCTTCGCGCAGCGCCGCGTCGAGCGGCGTACGGCCCAGCGGCGTGTCCCAGGCGTCGCTCCCGTCGATGACCGGCTGGGCGCCGAAGTAGCCGTGCGCGGCCCCGAAGATCACGAAGGTGTCGACCTTCGCACGGCGGTGTTTGATCGTCGAGAAGACCAGGGCCGCCAAGGCTCCGCTGAACGTCCAGCCGGCGTGCGGCACTAAGCCGCCTACCAGGGAAGCGGGCACGCCCTCCTCTGGCACCTCGGCCGGCAGACAGGCGCGAATTTCCGCCAGACATGTGTCGCGATCTTCCGGGTAAAACTGGCCCGCGACCACCGGTTCTCGAATCTGCATGGAACACCCCTGGGAATTATGATTTATGATTCATGATTTATGACTTATAATGCCGCGTGTTTCGTCGAGCCCAGGGTGAAACTACAGAATCAAATACTAAAACTTAAATGGTCCAGAGTAAATGACAAAGGCAGCGGAAAAAACAGCAACGGTGGCGGTCGTGATGGGGTCGGACAGCGACCTGAACGTGATGCAAGGCTGCATTGAACAGCTCCGCGAGTTCGGCGTGGAGCCGACGGTCCGAATCCTCTCGGCGCACCGGACGCCGCAGGCGACGGCCGAGTTCGCCCAGACCGCCGAGGCCCGTGGCGTGAAAGTGGTCATCGCCGCCGCCGGGATGGCGGCCCACTTGGCGGGTGCGCTGGCCGCCTGGACCACGCTGCCGGTCATCGGGGTACCCCTGGCCGGCGAGGGCGGCCCGGCCGGGCTGGACGCCCTGCTCAGTACGGTCCAGATGCCGCCGGGCGTGCCGGTCGCCACCGTCGCTATCGGCAAGGCGGGGGCCAGGAATGCCGCGGTCCTGGCCGTGCAAATCCTTGCTCTGGCAGAACCTGCTCTCCGCGAAAAGCTCGTCCAATTCAAGAAGAGGCAGGAGCAGAAAGTCCGGGAAAAGGACGCGGCTCTGTAAGGACAGGGCCAGGATGGCGTAGCATCCCCATCCTCCGTGCCGTCCACTACGTCCATCCAGCTCAGCCCCGCCCACGGATGGCGGCGAGCAGACCCTCGGAGGGGCCGGTCTTCGGCAGGTAAACTTCCGCGCCGGCGTCACGCATTCTCTGGGCGACCCCCGCCTCCTCGAACATGGACAAGGCGATGACCACCACGCTGCCGTTGTCCTGGACGCTATGGATTCTCATGCGGCCGCCCAACAACTCGACGCGCTCGCGAATGCTGAACAATCCGAACCCGGTGGTCCGGCTGAGCGTCTGCGGATCGAAGCCCCGGCCCCGGTCGGCGATCGTCAGCCACAATTGTCCCCAACGGCGCTGCAGCCGCAGGCGGGCCTCGTCGACATGGGCGTGCTTGACCGTATTGAACAGGATCTCCTGAGCGGCCCGGAACAGGAACGCCTTGAGCGGCTCGGACGACGTGTCGATCTTGCCATGGACCTCCGTGTGCACGGTCAAGCCATGCTTGGTCTGGACCTGCCGGGCCAGCCATTCGAACGTCTCCCCCAGATCGCCCTGGTAGAGCACCGCGGGACTGAGCTCGTGGGACAGGCTGCGGGATTTCTCGATCGATTCCTTGAGCATTCGGGTCAACTGGTCCGCCAATTCCTTTGTCTGCTCGTCGCCTTGAATGCGGCTCGTCAAAAGGCCCTGGTGGAACTTGGCCGCCGCCAGCACCTGCTGGAGGTCGTCGTGGAGAATTTCCGCCAGGCGTCGACGCTCGCGATCCTCCGCCAGGGACAGTTCCAGCGTCAGTTTCTGGAGCAGGCCGGCGCGAGGCTCGAGCTCGCCGAAGGTCTTCTGCTGCTCGCGGACATCCTCCAGGTTGAACACGAGGAACTGCACCTGGCCCTTGTCATCCAGCAGCGGCGTGACCCGCCAGTTCCAGTAGCGCGTGGGCTGCTGCGGCTTGTCGAAGTAGGGGAACGGCCGGGCGAACGCCTGGTAGGGCTGGCGGCTCTGCACCGACGGCGAGATGTACTCGAACTGCCCGTCGGGCCGGAGCCAGAATTCCCAGTCATAGGTGAAGTCCGCCACCGTGCGATAGCGATGCTCGCTGTAGCGGAGGGCCTGCTCGTGTTCCCGCACCTCCTGGGCTTGTGTCAGCAATTCCTCACTTTGCGCCTGAAGCCGCTCGTTCGCCTCCTGCAGCGTCTGCTCCGCCTTCTTCCGCTCGGCCAACTGAGCCTGGAGGCTCTCAAACAGGCGGGCGTTGCAGACGGCCAGGGAGAGAGAGGCAGCAAGTTGATCGGCAAACTCGATGTGGGATTCCTGGAACGGCACGCCGGCTTGGTGCCGGTTGAAAAAGAGCACGCCGAGGGCCTGGTCTTCCGTCACCAAGGGCACGACCAGGACGGAGCGGACGCCCCACTGCTTCATGTGCTCCCGGTTGACTCTCTCATCGGTAAAGGCATCGTTGACGACCACCGGCTTTTTTGTCTCGATGGCCAGCACGGCGTGGGGTTCCTGCCGGTCGTTCATGCGCGCCGAGCACCTCCTGAGGGAAACCGTGAACATAGCGGACAACCCACTGGTCGCCCTGCCGAAGCGAGATCGCGGCCGTTTCACTGCCGACGGCTTGGGCCGCTTCCGCAATTACCCGCTCCATGATCTCGTCAAAGTTGAGCGTCGAGTGGATCAGCCTGCCAATGCGGGCCATCGACGAGCCGAGGCTCTGCTTCTTGGACATGGTAAACTTCCTCGCGAAAATCGCCACCAACCCTTCTCACGAACGCGAAAAGCCGATCAGGAACCATCCTCCAGAATACTACCGGACCCTCGTACCATTTCCGTTAAGGAAAAACCTTAGTCTACTATGCGCCCCCGCGGTTGACAATCATCCCCATGCTCCTGCCCACGGCAAACCCAAAGTCATTCAATAGACTGCCCTGTGTGTCATTGCGAGCGAAGCGAAGCCATCTCCCACGCCTCGGATGGAGATTGCTTCGTCGCTGCGCTCCTCGCAATGACATGAATGTGGTTGGCCACGCGACTTTGCGTTTGCCCCGTGCTCCCGCCCGACCAAGGGGGACCGGGATGTAGCGCCGATCTCTCCAGTCCATGCACGAATGCTGAGATTTCCTTTGACAAATAACCAACGATATGATATAATATTACAGAAATAGAATAGCGGCTTATCGATAGGATCGTACACCTATGGAGGGTTGCGTCATGATCCGTGAAGCGCCGTCATCCGCCACCGTCCCGGCATGGCGGTGGCTGGCCTTACCCGAACTGGTTTGTGAACCCGTCCCTTGGGCTGCCATCCCGGCAGGGACAGAAAGCGCCGCAAGCCGGCGCGGCCGGATGGGGAGCCCTCACGCGGGCAATCGTGCCAAACAAAGCCAATTGCTCGGCAGGGTTCGAGGTTGGGCGATACTTTGGCCGGGGAGCACCGCCGGGGCCAGTGGCGCCAAACAAAGCCAATTTCCACGCACGGGCAGGAACTGGCGAGGACGGGCCAGGCAGCCGGCAGAGCTATACTGGCGCCGATCGTGCGAAACAAAGCCAATCTTCCCGGAGCGGCCGGAAGGGCAAGTACTGCGGAGAAAGAGAGTTACGATAAACGCGACCCCAAAAGAGCTTCGGCAAAACAAAGCCAATTTCCAGCGCCGCTCCTGGTGGGCTCGGTCGGTTTGCCTTCGCTCGGGGCCAGCTTG
>CAYHAJ010000215.1:0-8733 GCA_964354535.1 uncultured Pirellulales bacterium | reverse complement strand
GAGCAAGACAAGAATCGCTTTACCCTTGGCGATCTTTGCGTCTTTGCGCGAGACGTAATCCCTTTGGTTTTCGAGGCTTGCGTCACGCCGTCCAAATTATCTGGAAATCGTTTTCAGTTGTTACGGGTTAGTAGTACAGATCCTCAATGAGGAACAGATAACAGATTCCGCTCCCACAGCAAAGCATCGATTCGCAGTTGTTGCAGAAAGCGGATCGATGGACGACGCGACTGTAAGCAAAAACCTGCCGGAAGGCAGGACATTGGCTACCTCTGGGACCCTGGCCCGACCGGTAGTTAAGAAGGCGCACCGCAGTGGAAACTGCGGAATCGCCATCGGGCAACTTCTATTTGTATGAATCGCTCCAACAGGGGTTTCTCTTTTTGAGGTAAGGCCGTATAATGAAAACAGAAACTCAAGAGATTACGATGAATCGTCCATACGAGAAACTAACCGATGCGGAATTGATGCAGCACTATGTCGAGGGTGATGATGCTGCATTCCGGGAGATCGTAAATCGTTATAAGAACAGCCTTTATGCGTTCCTCAAGCAGTTTCTGAACCAGTCCGACCTCGTCGACGACGTCTTCCAGGAGACGTTCCTGCAGTTGTTTACCAGCCGGGAGAGCTTCGACCCGAACCGGCCCTTGCGGCCGTGGTTGTTCACCATCGCCGCCAATAAGGCCAAAGACGCCCTCCGCAAGGCCCAGCGGACCAACGCCGTGCCCATTGGAACCATCTCCGAGTCCGAAGACATGTCGTTCGACGAGATGCTCAATGCTCTAAGTTCTGATACAGCCGTTCCTTACGATGAAGTCGAGCGCAGCGAGACAGCGGCCCGGGTCAACGAAGTCATTCAGAACATGCCGGAGAACCTGCGGGAGATCCTGATCCTGGCCTACTTCAACCGATTTTCGTACAAACAAATGGCCGACATTCTCAGTATACCTATCGGGACCGTCAAAAGCAGGTTACATACGGCTGTGGCCCGCTTCGCAAAAGACTGGAAGGCAACCGTGGGGAGTAAAGAGGTCAAATGACGCCGCTGCGCGATCAACAGAAGCAATTGTTGTTCGATTACTCTTTAGGTTTAACTTCCGCTCGCCAGAGCGCCGAAGCCCGAAGACTCCTGTCGCAGAACGAAGAAGCCGTCAAGGTTTATCAGACGTTCCAGAATGTCCTCTCTCCTCTGGAGAGTCTGGAATTGGATCCATGCCCCGATGAGTCGACGGAGCGACTTTTCGCGCGGCTCAAAGAGGCGACGCGGGAACGTCGCGAGGTGAGCCGTCTGGGAGAGTTGCTGGCCGCCGAGCGGTCCGGTCCGCGCACGATCAAGATCCCTCTGTGGCGCAATTGGGGCGAGATTGTGACAGCCGCCGCCGCGGTGTTCCTGTTTATCAGCATCCTGTTCCCGAGCATCGGCTTCATGCGGCAAAAGTACTCCCAATCGCGCTGCGGCACCCAATTAGCCGGCATCTACGAGGGGTATCGCAATTACGCCTCCGACCACAACGGCCTCCTGCCGGCGGTGGCTATGACGCCGGGCTCCCCGTATTGGAAAGTGGGCTATCCGGGCCCGGAGAACTACTCCAACACCCGCCAGGTCTGGCTGCTGGTCAGAAATGGCTACGTGGAGCCGAACCGGTTCCTTTGCCCGGGACGATGGGAGCCATACCGAGTCACCTTCGAGGGCTTCAAGATCCAGAGCTTCAACGATTTTCCCAGCCGGATCTACTTCCAGTTCAGCGCGCCCGTTGCCTACCCCGCCTCGGATAACCGGGACCTGACCAGAAAGAGGGTTCTCATGGCGGACCGCAATCCGCTTTCCGAGGACTTGCCCGCGGACCTTGCGGAAGCGTGCCGGCTGCAATTGGGCGAGAAAATGATGCGGGCCAACAGCAACAATCACCGCAACCGTGGCCAGAACGTCCTGTTGCACGACGGCTCAGTGGAATTCACCCGGGAACGGCACACCAGCATTTCCGAGGACGACATTTATACCCTCCAAGGCATGCGGAGCGGCACAGAGTTTTGCGGTTGCGAGCTTCCCTCCAGCGACACGGATATCTTCCTCGCTCCCTGACGTGTCGGCTGGGCCGCAAGGCCACGAACGTCCTTCCGAAGTAAGCGAATTCTTCGGCCCATCTGCCGTCGGAATACGGCGGCCGTCTTGCACGGCCTCCCAGGCGTACTCCACGAATCCTGTTGCATGGGGCATTGCGATTTGGTACAAAGGAGTCTGACAAGGAGGATGTTTCACCCGACGCGCTTCCGCAGGCGCGAGATCACATTTCTGTGCGTTGGACTCGGAGGCCTCGCCGTACGAAGAGTCCGCAGGTGCCGAACAGAGGAGAAACCGCTTCGGAGGACAGACCTATGTCGACCAAAACACTCTTCACCTCCCTGCTCTTACTGGTGGTTGCGCATGGTTTCGGGGCGACCGCAGCCAAGGCCGCGAATATTCTGTTCATCTCTTCGATGGACGCGACCCACAAGCCCGGGGACGATGCCCTCAAAGCCTTCCTGGAGAAGATGGGGCACACGGTCACCTACATGGATGACAACGAGGTGGAGGCCGCCATGCGCACGGCGGCGGCCACGGCGGATCTGGTCTTCATTTCGGAGTCCGTCGGCTCGGGGAACGTCCGCACCAAGATCACCGCCGTCGATACGCCGATGGTCATCACCGAGGCCTGGGCCTGGGATGAGATGGGTCTGACCAGCGGGGCGGGCGCCGGACAGAATGCCGTGACCCCCGATTTCCAGATCGTGGCGCCCGGACACCCGTTGGCTGCCGGTCTGACGGGGAGCGTACCCGTTGTGACCGCCCTGACGAGCACGCGAGGCGCTGCCCGCTTCGGCAACGGTATCGCGGGCAAGGACGCCACCGTGATCGCCCGGGCCACCCTGACCGATGGGGTGACCTATGATGTCCTTTTCGTGTACGACAAAGGCGCGACGCTGGCCGTAGCGCCTACGGATGGCAGCCCGCAGGTGGCGGCGGATATCCGCATCTGCCTGGGACTCGACGAACAATCGTACCTCGTGTGGCATGAGAACGCCTACGCCCTGCTCAATGCCGCCATCAACTATGGACTGGGTGTCCTTTCCGATCCCGGGCTGGCGACGAGGCCGGAACCTGCTGATGGAGAGACTGCCGTGACGACGCCCCTGTTTCGTTGGCAGGCCGGTCGCAGCGCCGTGTTCCACAACTTCTATCTGGGCCAGACCCCCGAACTCGGTTCTGCTGACCTGGCAGGACCCCGTCAGCCCGTTGCCATGTTCTGGCACCTGCCCGGGCTGGAGCCCGGCGTCACCTATTATTGGCGCGTCGATGAAGTGGAAGCCGATGGCGTCACCGTTCACGCCGGGATCGTATGGAGTTTCACCACTCAGGCCCTCACGGCCTACCGCCCCACGCCGGCGGATGGCGCCGCCGATGCCTCGCCCGCGCCGACGCTGACCTGGTTGCCGGGCCAGACGGTCACCAAGCACCGTCTATATCTCAGTGACGATCGGGCCGCGGTGAGCCAGGGGACCGCCGTCGCCGACAAAGGTGAACTTGCCAATCCGAACTTCACGCCCGGACCCCTGACGCCGGCCACGACCTACTACTGGCGCGTCGATGAGATTACGCCCGGCAACTCCGTCCGGACCGGTGCGATCTGGAGTTTCACCACCTGCCTGCCTGTGGATGATTTCGAGAGCTACAACGACGAACCGGGCAAAGGCACGTGCATCTACGATGTCTGGATCGATGGTTACGCCAACGGGCTCAGCGGCTCTACCGTGGGCCACCCGCAAGCCCCCTTCGCGGAGCGGACTATCGTTTACAGCGGCAAACAGTCGATGCCGCTGGACTACAACAACGTGAAGTCGCCGTTCTACAGCGAGGCCGAGCGTGAGTTCGCCCCCGTCCAGGACTTCACGAGCAACGACGTCAGCACGCTGGTACTCTACGTCCGAGGCAAACCGACCAATACTCCGGCGTCACTGTCCCTCGGGCTCGAGGATACCTCCAAGCGCACGGCCCTCGTCGTCTGCCCCGATCCGAAGGCCATCACCACGGCCAAATGGACGGAATGGAGAATCCCGCTTAGGGATTTTGCCGGCGTGACTGTCGCCAAGATCAGGAGGATTTACATCCGCGTCGGGGACAAGGGCAGTTCAGCGCCCGGCGGGTCCGGCCAGCTTTATATCGATGACATCCGCGTGATCAAAACGCCCGCGGCAAAATAGGCAGTTCGTGAGGCCGTCTTGGCCAAGTGGCGGGTGCCACGGACAAACCGGTTTGTCCGTGCGAGCGGGGTCGTATTCCGTCGCCTCGAAGACACGCTCAAACAAGTTTGGGCGTGGCACCCAGAGCGTATACCGTCTTGTCCAGTCACCGGCCCAGCAGGACCTTGATGAATTCCTGGTCGGGCTGGCCGCTTCGGCCGACAATGCCGAAACCGCCTTTGTAGTCCCAGTTGGCCCACGCGATACCGTGCTTCTCCAGATTGGCCCGCATCTCGCGCCCCTTTCCTCGTCAGATCAACCATCCCCAAGGCCTGCGGCCTTGAAGCTGCCACCCGGACCGGTCACTCAAATCTGCTTATTCAGCACCGCCTCCCAGGTCTCATAGGCGGTCTGGTAAACCTTCTTCAGTTGTTTGTTGGGCTCGACGGTTCGGACCGGTTCGAGGCCGACGAAGGCGTCCTCGGGGCCTTTGTAGAGGCCCGCGCCGATGCCCGCTCCCCGGGCGGCGCCTTGCGAGCCGTCGGTGTTGTAGAGCTCGACCGTCGCGCCGGTGATCGTCGCAAAGGCCTCGGCGAACAGCGGGCTCAGAAACATGTTGGCGTTGCCCGCCTTGACGGTCTGGAGTTTGGTGCCCATGCCACGCATGATCTGCAGGCCGTAATTGAGCGCGAAGACGATGCCCTCCTGAGCGGCCCGGAGAACGTGGGGCTTCTTGTGAATATTGAAGTTCCAGCCGTGGATCGAGGCTCCGATGTTGCGGTTCTCCAGTGTTCGCTCCGCGCCGTTGCCGTAGGGCAGAATCACCAAGCCCTCCGAGCCAACCGGGACGTGGCCAGCCAAGTCGTTCATCTGCGGGTAGTCGACGCCCGCGATGTTGTGCTTGAGCCAGCTATTGAGAATGCCGGTGCCGTTGAGGCACAGCAACACGCCATACCGCGGTTTCTTCGCAGTGTGGTTGACGTGCACGAAGATGTTGACGCGGGACTTCGGGTCGTAGCTCTTTTGGTCGGTGACACCGTAGACAACGCCGGAGGTGCCGGCCGTCACGGCGATCTCGCCCGGCTGGAGCACGCTCAGGGATAGCGCATTGTTCGGCTGATCGCCCCCGCGATAGCTGACCGGCGTGCCGGCCTTCAGGCCAAGCTCCGCCGCACCGGCGCCGGTCAACTCGCCTTGAATCGAGAACGTCGGCACCGTCTCGGCCACAAGCTCGGGCGAGATGCCGTAGTTGTCGAGGACAAAGTCGGCCGGCCGGTCCTTCTCGAAATCCCACATGATGCCTTCGGACAAGCCCGACGGCGTCGTCCTGATCTCGCCCGTCATCTTCATGGCGATAAAGTCACCGGGCAGCATCATCTTGTCGATTTTCGCGTAGACCTTCGGCTCATTGTCTTTGACCCACTTGAGCTTGGAGGCGGTGAAGTTGCCGGGCAGATTAAGCAGTCGCTTGAGGCACTTCTTTGTCCCGATGTCCTTGGCCGCCTTTTGGCCGATGGCGACCGCCCGACTGTCGCACCAGATGATCGCAGGGCGCAGGACCTGCTTGTTCTTATCCACGACGACCAAGCCGTGCATCTGATACGAGATGCCGATGGCCCTCACGTCGCTCGGGTCGAATGGAGTCCTCGCCCTGATCTTCTCCGTGGCGCGCTTGAGGTGCTGCCACCACGTGTCGGGATGCTGCTCGGCCCAGCCGGGCTGTCTAGCGATGATCTCCAACTCCTTGTCCGGCGACATGGCCGAGGCCAATGCCTTGCCTGTCCCGGTATCCATCAGCGTGGCTTTGACCGACGAGCTTCCAACGTCATATCCCAGTAGTAGTGCCATCGATTCACCTCTTCACAGACGTAGGGGCAACCCCCTGTGGTTGCCCTAATCTCCAGGGCAGGCACGGGGGCCTGCCCCTACCCATATTCCAATTACCTGCCGTCTTTCTCTTTCACCTGCACGAGTCCGGCGTCGATGTATTGGCCGCCGCCGGTTTGGTGACAATGAATCGCGATCAGGTTCTCGCCTGGCCTCAGCGTAGCGCGGGCGTCGGCGCTCAGCGGCAGCGGCTCGTATTGAGTTGTGAAGCCCGTCGCCGAGGCGGCCAAAACGCCGTTCAAGTAGACCTCGACGTCCTCATCGTGGTGGACGGATAACTGTAGGGTGGGGCTTGCCCCGCCGGAAGCCATTGTCTTATCCTCCAACGTGAAAGTCCGGCGCAGCCAGATGTCGGGCGTGTCCCATTCGGTGCGTACCACGGAACCGGGCGTGCCTTTGGTGCCGAAGCCGCTCTCGCCCTGCTTCCAACCGCTCGCGTCGAACTTCGGCGAGAACCAGCGGCGTCCGGGTTTGCCTGTGGTGTAGCTCCACGAGGCGGCCTTCTCTCGTGCCGTGGGCACCACGGTGATAAGTTGCGGCGCTTTGGGCATGGGGGCCCAGTTGGCGGCCTTGGTCTTGTCCCGGCCGGCGTACTTCTTCCAGACGGCCTTGTCGTAAAGCATCTGCAGGAAAACCCCGCCGACCACCGGGCGGGCGGTGAAACCCCGCTTGCGGGCATCGTTCGTGAAATACCAGTCCGTCATCGGCGAGCGGTCGGGTGTCTCATTGAGGAACAGGTACACCGGATCCACCAGAGCCTCGAAGTCCGCACGTTTCTGCGTCAGCGTTGCGGTCCAGAGAATCCAGTCGAGCTTTGTGTAGAGCGAGCGGTTGTCGAGCGGCAGGCCGTACTTGTTCTGGGTCTTCTTGTAGAAATCCATCTCCTGGCGGGCGACCTCGGCGGGGAACAGGTTCAGACCCAGGATACGATCCCAGACGAGGTTGTACTTCTGGCTCCACGTGCCGGCCTTGTCGAAGGCGAGGCGGTAATGATCACCCTCAGCCGCTTCTTTCACCCAGCGGGCGGCGAATCCTTTCGCGAGCTTCGAATACTCCTCGGCCTTGCCTTTGTCGCCCCGCATGTCGCAGAGTTTGGCAAAGGCGCCCAGGCCGCAGATCGCCTTGACGCTGAGGTTGACATTGTGGGCCAGGTGGCCGGCAAAATCGTCCGTGCAAAGCTGATTCTCCGGATCGAAGCCCTTGGCCTTGAGGTACTCGGCCCACTGTTCGAGCCGGGACCAGTACAGGCCCGCGAAGTCGGCGTTGCCCTCCATCTGCGCGACCGCCGCCATGAGAATCAGCAGATTGCCACTCTCCTCGACGGGCATCTGGTTCTCTTCGGTCCGCTCACCGCCACCATAACGCTGGCCATTGGCATGCGGATACTGGCCGAGATCGTGCGGGGCGAAGGGGAACTTCCAGCGCTCGGAGGCCGCGTAGTTCATAAAGGGCACCAGGAACGATTTGGCCAGCGTCGGACCCAAGAGCAGGAACTGCGGCGCCATCGGGTAGAATACGTCCGAAGTGCCGATGCAGCCGTTGGAGTGGTTTTCCTTGCAGAACTGAAGCGGCTGACCGTTCTCGTCGGCGACGAACTTGCCCGCCGCGAAGCACTGCCGATAGGCAAGGGCAACCAGCTTGGCATACTTCTCGCCGCCGGCTTTGGTCAGGTCCGCCATCAACTCCTTATCGAAGGCGGCGCAGCGTTTCTGCAGCGCTTCGTAGTCCCGGGCGGCGGCCCCGAGCAGGTCGGGGGCCTCCCAGCCGGTGCGCCGCCAATACGGCCGCAGGTTCTTCTGCATGTACTGGATCGAGTAGAGATCGTCATAGGCCAGCATTAACCAGCGACTGACCGCCTGTTTGCCCACCTGCCCCAAATCGAGCGTCATGGCGGACACGGGTGTCTTATCGCTCGCCGCGCGCGGCTGGCAGGGATCGGTCTCAGGCAGATCGACGCCCTCGACAAAGGCCTTGCGCACAGCAGCGCCGGCGGCCACGGTATAATCACTGACACTGCCCTTCGGTGCGGCTGTATAGAGATAGCCCCAGTCGATGCGGATATCATCGCCCCGCTTGGCCAGGACCGGCTGGTCCTTGCTGCCCATCTGAGTCAGCGCGAGGACCGTGGCCTTCGCCGTAGGGTCGAAGGGCTGAATCACCAGTGACGAGGTCTCCCAGGTGACTTCCTGGCGCGGATCATTCACCACGAGTTCGGCGGCGGCGTCAAAGTAGAGCTTCACTTGATGTCTCTCGCCATCGGTCGCACGCACGTTGTAGGTCAGGTAGGTGACCGGTCTCGACAGGATGTCGATGTCTTCCGGCAGTGCGGGCGTCATGAACGTCAGCGTCAAGGCCACGCCCGCTCCTTCGAACGTGTAGATGGTGCGCGTGGGCAGAACAGTGAGGCCCGTCTGCTCTAGGGCGGGCACCGTGCCCGGGCTGACGCCCATGATGCGATAGGGTTTGCCGTCGATGCGAACCATGCTGGTGAGCCGATGAGGCTTGCCCGTCCAGTGGGCCGTATCATCATCAGTCAGCCTATCCGCGGGCGACCAGATGCTGAAGTACGGATCGCACGCGACCAGCGGCGTCGCAGGCGGAATGAGCTTGTCACCCTGGGCCCGGCGT
>CAYHAJ010000214.1:0-53649 GCA_964354535.1 uncultured Pirellulales bacterium | reverse complement strand
GCCCCGCACCTCGATCTGCTCGTAGCTTTGGACGGCCTTGAGGGCCACCTGGCGACCGCTGTCGCTGATGGCGTAGTAGACCTCGCCGAAGCCGCCGCGTCCCGCCGCGCGCTGGATGGTGTACCCTTCCAGCGGCCGGTCTCCATATTTGTATTGATACGTGTCCATCTTGCGATCCCCGCACACTATAATAAATGACGCCCAAGGCACGATCAAGATCAGAATATATCCGCCGTCCTGCACGGGCGAAGGGAACATCCTTGACACTACCCCCCTCCAGAGCCTATCATAGTGCCACTCGAAGGGCCATGTAGGGATTTCGTAAGTTATGCCCAGTAAAGGATTTACACACCATCATCTGCATAGCCAGTACGGCCGGCTGCTGGCGGACATCTCCGGTCTCTTGGAGCAGGCCCGGCGTACAGCCGCTCGGTCAGTCAATGCGGTGTTGACGGCCACCTATTGGCAGATCGGCCGACGGATTGTCGAGCACGAACAACACGGCACGGTCAGGGCGGAGTATGGTGGTACGCTCATGCAACAGTTGGCCAGGGATTTGACGGCCAGGCATGGCCGCGGCTTCTCAATCCAGGGACTCTATAAGATGCGTGGCTTCTATCTGGGCTGGGAGATTCTCCAGACGCCGTCTGGAAAACCGGAGAGGTGCAGCGCGGCTTTCCGGCCGGAACCGAGATTAACTCTCGCGCGGAGACGCAGAGATCGGAATGGTAGGGTGGGGCTTGCCCCACCGATTCCTCTGGAGACGTGGTTCTTGGTGGGGCAAGCCCCACCCTACATACTCAGCGCCCCCGCGCCTCTGCGCGAGACACAGTCCTTTTTGGCGTAAGGATCAAGGAGTCTATGTCCGGCAAGGGATTCATCCATCTTCACCTGCACAGCCAATACTCGTTGCTCGATGGGGCCGTCACGTTTGAGGGGCTGTTCGAGCGGTGCAAGAAGCTGGGCATGAACGCGGTGGCTGTCACCGACCATGGCAACATGTTTGGGACGGTCGAGTTCTATACCAAGGCCAAGGCGGCCGAGATCAAGCCCATTATCGGCATTGAGGCCTATATCGCGCCGGGCAGCCGGTTCGACCGAACCAAGACGTCCATTTCCGATGCCGCGTACCACCTGATTCTGCTCGCCGAGAACAACGCCGGTTATCGGAACCTGCTCAAGCTGGCCAGTACCGGTTATGTCGACGGGTTTTACTATCGGCCGCGCATCGATAAGGAGGTTCTGGCGGAGTGTCATGAGGGGATTATTTGTGCCACGGCATGTCTCAAAGGGGAGGTCACGGGCGCCGCGGCCAGCGGGGACATGAAGACGGCGCGGCAGGCCGCCGAGAGCTATCTGAAGATCTTCGGGCCGGAGCGGTTCTTCATCGAGATTCAGCGCCACCAGGGCGATGGCTCGGACCCCACCGCGGCCCTGATCGATCTGGCCAACGAACTGGGCGTGGGGCTGATCGCAACGAATGACGTGCACTTCCTCAGCGAGGAAGATCACGAGGCTCACAATGCTCTTTGCGCGATCAGCACGGGCAAGCACGCGGACGACCCGGACCGCATGATCTATCCGCCGGACGTCTATCTCAAGAGCGACGCCGAGATGCGCAAGCTCTTTCCGGAGGCCCTACAGGCCTGTGACAACACGCTCGCCCTCGCGGAGCGGTGCAACGTCGAGATCGACCTGCACACGCGCCACGCGCCCCGGTTCACGCCGCCCGACGGTTCGACGCCGGAGGACTACCTCGCCCGCCTGTGTCTGGAAGGCATCAAATGGCGTTACGGCGCGATGACGCCCCAGATCAAGGAGCGGCTCGACCGCGAGCTTCAGGTGATCCAATCGAAAGGCTTTTCGAGCTACTTCCTGATCGTTTGGGACTTCTGCAATCACGCCCGCGCGAACAACATTCCCGTGGGGGCCAGGGGCAGCGGCGTCGGCACGATCGTCGGCTATTGCCTGGGCCTGTGCGACGTAGACCCGCTGCGGTACGACCTGCTGTTCGGGCGGTTCATGGACCCGGCCCGAAACGAGATGCCCGATATTGACATCGACATGTGCCAGGCCCGCCGGCAGGAGATCATCGAATACGTCCGGCAGAAGTACGGCCAGGTCGCCCAGATCATCACCTTTGGGACAATGAAGGCCAAGGCCGTCATCCGGGATATCTGCCGCGTCCTCGCGGTCCCGCTGGCGGAGGCGGATCGGCTGGCCAAGCTGGTCCCCTTCTCGCTCGACATGACCCTCGACAAGGCCCTGGAAACGGAGCCCGAGCTCAAGCAGGCATACGATACGAACGAGCTGACCCGCAAGGTGATCGACATCGGCCGCAAGCTCGAAGGTCTCGCCCGGCATGCCTCGGTGCACGCTGCGGGCGTGGTCATCGCGGATGAGCCGCTGACGAACTTCGTGCCGCTCTACAAGGCGCCGGGCACGGAGGACATCATCACGCAGTATGAAGGGCCCATCGTCGAGAAGGTGGGCCTGCTGAAAATGGACTTCCTGGGCCTCAAGACGCTCAGCGTGCTGGAGCGGGCCCGCCAGTTGGTCAAGCAGAAGCACGGCGTGGACCTGGACCTGGAGAAGCTCGACATCACCGACCCGAAGACCTTCAAGATCTTCGGGGACGGCAGGACCAAGGGCGTCTTCCAGTTCGAATCCGGCCGCATGCAGGACCTGCTGATGAAGATGCGGCCGGACCGCATCGAGGACCTGATCGCCGCCAACGCGCTCTACCGCCCCGGCCCGATGATCCTGATCCCCGACTACATCGACCGCAAGCACGGCGCCAAGTGGTCCCTCCCCCACCCGATCATGACCGAGGTCCTTCAAGAGACCTACGGAATTATGACATATCAAGAGCAAGTTATGCGTATTTGCAATCGCCTGGGTGACATCCCCCTGCGCGACGCATACACGCTCATCAAGGCGATCAGCAAGAAGAAAGTCAGCATCATTCAAAAGGAAAAGGAGCGTTTCCTCACCGGCTGTGTCGCCAAGGGTTTGAAGAAGGAGGAGGCGGAGCAGATCTTTGAGCTGATCGAGCGGTTTGCGGGGTATGGCTTCAACAAGAGCCACTCGACACGGTATGCGTTCGTCGCGTACCAGACGGCCTACCTGAAGGCCCACTACCCCGTCGAGTTCATGGCGGCCCTGCTGACCTTCGAAATGGGCGACACGGACAAGATCGTCGAGTATATCGGCGAATGCCAGGGAATGGGCGTCGAGGTGATGGCGCCCGACATCAACGACAGCGATGTCGATTTCACGCCGCTGTACAAAGAGACCGGCCAGGGGGATAAGGGCGTGATTCGCTTCGGATTGGCGGCGGTCAAGGGGGTGGGCGAGAAGGCGGTCCAGCACATGATCGAGGCCCGGAAACGGGTCGGGCGGTTCCGCAGTCTCTTCCATTTCTGCGAGAATGTGGACCTGCGGGCGGTCAATAAGCAGGTGATCGAGGCCCTGATCAAGGGCGGGGCCTTCGACCGGCTCGGCGGCAACCGCCACCAGATGATGGTCGCCCTCGAACGGGCGATGGAGGTCGGTGCCAGTCTGCAACTGGACAAGATCAACGGCCAGATGAACTTCTTCGGGCAGATGGTCCAAGAGACGGACTATGCCGAGGATCACAAGCAGCTTCCCGATGTGCCGCCCTGGCCGGAAATGCAGATGCTGACCTTCGAGAAGCAGGTCCTCGGGTTCTACGTCACGAGCAACCCGCTGAGCCAGCATGCCGAGGCGATCAACGATTACTCGACCACGAATACTGCGCTGCTGGCGCAGAGCGGCGGCCACGGCAACGGGCCAAGCGAGGGACCTGCCAACGGCAACGGCGAGAAAATAGTCACGGTCGGTGGCATGATCACCAAAATCCGGTACAATCTGACCAAGACAGGCCGGAATGCCGGCTCCAAAATGGCGGTCTTCACGCTGGAGGACCTGCAGGGCCAGATCGAGGTGGTTCTCTTCCCCGATGCGCTCAGCGAGCTCGCCCGCCTGCTCGTCGAGGATACGGTGGTCTTCGTGAAGGGTAAGGCCGATTACCGCCGGGAGCGGCCGAATATCATCGCATCCGAGATGATCCCGATCGACAAGGCCCGGGAGAAGCTGGCCAAAGGCGTCCGCATCCGGCTGGATGCCCGGGACGTGACCAAAGAGAAAGTGATGCAGATTCGCAGCATCTGCCAATCCCACAAGGGCAGCCGGCCGCTGTCGGTGGTAATTGCGACGGACCGGGGCAAGGTCTATGCTACAGCAGAGCGGACGCTGTCCGTCAATCCGGACGTGGAGTTCTGCCGCAAGATGAGGCAAGTCGTCGGCGATGACAACTTTGCCTTGGCAAGGTGAGTAGGAACCATCATTTACGAGGAGGACTGTCAGATGAATAGAATGAGTTCTTCGCACGTCACCGTAACGGTCATTGTCATGAGCCTGTTAGGCGGGCCCCTGCTTGTCGGCGGTTGCGGGCCGCAGAACCAATCGGCGGCGGTCGGCCTGCCGGATGCACCGCGGCTGGTCGGCGGCGGCCTGATGATCGGATGGAAGGCACCGGAACCCGGCACGGTCTACCTCGTCGAGCAGCAGACCGGCAAACTGATCGAGACCCGCTCCCTGGGCGAAGGCGACGTTTATACCTTCGCCGCTACGTCAGTCGTACAAGCCGATGAGTTCGAGCAGATGCTCGGCATCAAGTTCGCCAAGGCGCGTTTCGCCCTGTATTTCGAGCCCCAGGACGGAGCAGGCGAGCCGGCCGTCGCCAAGGAATCCCTGTGGGCAGGGGGCCGGTTTTGAACAACTGGGAGAGTATACCGAGAGATACTACCCGCGAAGCCTTTCGCAAGCAGATGGAGATCCTGCGCCGTCTGGGCCTCAGCGGCCGGGCCGCGATGACCTTCGAGCTGAGCGATAACTTGAGATCCCTGGTCCGAGCGGGTGTGCGTCATCGCCATCCGGACTGGAAGGATCGGACCGTCGAACGCGAAGTCATCCGATTAATGATCGGCGATGACCTGTTCCGCCAAGCCTACGGGAAGGACGCTGCTGAGCCATGACCACCCAAAGGGAATTCCTGGAACGACTCGTAGGTCTGCTGGACAAGGCCGGGATACCGTATATGGTGGCCGGCTCGATGGGCAGTAGTTTTCACGGCCGCCCCCGAGCCACCCAAGACGCGGATGTAGTGATTGATCCGACAGAGGATCAATTCGGGTCTTTCCTTGCTCGCCTGGGACAAGATTATTACGTCAGCCGGGATGCTGCCCTGGATGCGTTTCGTCGCCGAACCATGTTTAACGTTATTGATCTTGCCGGAGGCTGGAAGGCAGACCTCATCTTGCGCAAGGATCAGCCCTTCCATCGGCAGGAGTTCGAGCGCCGCCGTCAGATCGAGGTGATGGGGCAAACACTTTGGGTCGTCTCCCCGGAGGACACGATTCTTAGCAAGCTGGAATGGATGAAGGGACGCGAATCCGACGTACAGTATTCAGACGCGTTAGGAGTAGCCGTGGCCCAATGGGAGAACCTCGACCTGGAGTACCTCCGCAGGTGGGCCGGCGAGCTTGGTGTTGAGAACGTGCTGGCTCGCCTCTTGAAGGATGCCCAAGAGCAGGCAGAAAGGACCAGTTGATTTGGCAGACGTCCGTTTGAAGAACAAGTTCGGCGGTCGATTCCTTGTGCTGGATGGGCCGGATGGGTGCGGCAAGAGCAGCCAGGCCCGGCTGCTGATGGAGTGGCTGAAAAGCCAAGGGGTCTCCACTGTTGGCTTTCGCGACCCGGGGGCGACGGTCATCGGCGAGAAGATTCGCGAGATTCTGCTGAGTCCCGCCCATGAGGCCATGACCACGCCGGCGGAGGTGCTGCTCTACATGGCGGCCCGCGTTCAGCTTTGGACCGAGAAGATCAAGCCGGCCCTGAGCGAGGGCAAGTGCGTAGTCCTGGACCGCTGGCTTTCGAGCACCTGTGCTTATCAGGGATACGCCGGCCAATTCGGGATCGAGAAGGTGATCGAGATCGCCCGCGATTCACTTGAGAGAGTCTGGCCAGATTTGACAGTCATTCTGGATGTCGATCTCAAGACAGCCGCGCAGCGTCTCAAACGCGAACTGGACCGGATGGAGCGCAAAGGAGACGGCTATCACAGCCGCGTTCGGGAGGGCTTTCTGAAGCTGGCAGAGGGCCGGCCGGATTTCGCCGTCGTGAACGCCACCGGCAGCATGGAGGCAACCCACCGGGAAATTGTGGCGATTGTACAGGGAGGGCGTGACTGTTCAACGCGGAATCTCCAGCTATGACTGGCTGCCTGCCAATGACCTGATCAAGGCCATTGCCATAGTGCTCATGGTGATCGACCACGTTGCCTGGGCGTTCAGCCGCCATCCCGCTTTGTGGCGTGCTATAGGGCGGGGCGCCTTTCCACTGTTTGCCGCCCTGCTCGTGGTCGGGATGCGGCGCACCAGGGATCCACGCCGCTATCTGACGCGCCTGACCCTGTTCGCGCTCGTTTCCCAATTCCCGTTCGCCCTGTGCTTCGAGGGGCTCAACATCGGCTTCACTCTCGCGGCCGGCGGACTCGCCCTGTACGCCGGCGAGAATATCCTGGAATGGAATCGGCAGAGGGGCCGCCCGTTGCGTGGCTGGATGGGGTGGGCGGCCGCGATGGGCGCCGCTGGCATTGTCGCCAGCCTGCTGAACATGGACTACGGCGGGATGGGTATCCTCGCCATGGCCATCCTCCAGCGATCGCCCACGGCTTCGGTCGGGATTCCTCTGATGATGGGCTGGACCGCCCTGTTCGGCTGGTCGCGTCATTGGTGGGCAGCCTCCTGGGGCGCGCTGGTGGTCGGAGCGGTTTTTCTCATCGGGTGGTGGCTGCGCGGCTGGACACGACGCTTCCTGCCCCGATGGATCGTTTATGCCTTCTACCCCGTCCATCTGGCCATCATCGGCGTCATCCTCGCCACCTGGGGTTCCGGCAGACAGAGCCGGCAGCCCGCGCCGGAACCAACCGCGACAATCGTTCGGGAGCATGCGGGGTACGGCGAGAGGAATGGTACTCGGACCATGCTGAAACTGTGGGTGGCAGCGGCAAGGACTCCGCGATTCGGCGCGGCCAGACGCGAGGCTCATGCCGGGTGGGGCAAGGATTGGCTGGCCATTTCCGCCTCTCAAACCCCTGTGATGCTACGTTCGTGCAACAGCCCCAAACCGAAAATGGGCCGCCGCCAATAATTTTTTTATTGCAGTTGGGACAAGAACTTACGGCGATTTCGAGGGGTGGCGGAATCCATTTTCTTCGTCAGATTCATGCAACATCGCAGGTATTAGGGGGAGACCTACAGATGGGAGAAGTTTGAAGTGTGAAGTTTGACGTTTGAAGTAAGAGGCGAAAGTGGACCCAACGTGCGAAACAAAGCCAAGAGGCAGTAGCCGGCAGTCAGTAGTCGGTTTGAAGACTGCCGTACAAACAAAGCCAATTTCGCGGGGCGCGCCAGCATGGGAAACAAAGCCAATTGTCCCCGGATGTCCGGAAATGGGCGCGGACCGGGAAGACTGGGCACGGAGCCTCCCGCCCAAGGGATTCATTGTGCGAAACAAAGCCAATTCCACCAACGTGGTTTCGGAAGACAAGTGCTTTATGGAAAGAGGGTTAGGACAAATTTGGCGTGCAAGAGGCATTGGCAAAACAAAGCCAATTCCAGGCGGACAGGAAGGGATGAGAACGGGCAAGACCGCGGCGCCAGCCGGCGCAATTGTGCGAAACAAAGCCAATTTGCCCCACCGATCGCCAGAGAGCGATGGCGGGCAGCGCCGTGGCGAAACAAAGCCAATTTCCCGGACGGCGGAAGGCAGAAGAAGTCGGGCGGGACGCCCAACCTACGAAGAGCTGACCACGGACACCCTGCCACGCCCATTGTACAAACAAAGCCAATTTGCCTCGCCAGGACCACCGGAAGCCGCCGGTAGGCGGTGCTTCCAGCAAAACAAAGCCAATTTCCGGAGGTCCAGGAAGGGACAAGAGCCGGCAAGACGGTGGCGGCGCCAGCCGGAGCAATTGTGCGAAACAAAGCCAATTTCCGCCGTGGCCGGGCGAACCTGTGGACGTGGAGTCTGCCACCATAGGCCGATACCCCCTTTGCGCCGCCGGAACGAGCAAGGTTGAACCCCCAGGTCTGGAAGGGAGTAGGTGAGTTGGAAGCCCTTAGGAAGTGTTGCAGGCACAGGATGGATCCTGGTATTCTTGCGGTTTGATTCTTGATGCTTGGAGTGTTATGTCGCTGAGAGACGTTTTTTGCCAGGATCGGGCCATCGGGATTCTGCAGCGGGGGCTCGCGGTGGACCGACCCGCGCACGCCTACATCTTCGCCGGGCTCGAAGGGGTGGGGAAATACAAGACAGCCCGCGAGTGGGCCAAGCTCCTGCTTTGCCGAGAGCCCAAGACCAAGCGAAGCAAGTCCGAATCGTTCGCCGACAGTTGCAGCGTCTGTGAGTCATGTACGCTGTTCGAGGCCGGTTCACACCCGGATTATGCGCACGTCTACAAGGAGCTTCTGGAGTACACAAGAGACGGCAAGGGGAAGAAGACGCCCGTTGAACTGCCCATTGACGTAATCCGTGAGTTCCTGATCGAGCAAGTGGCGATCCGGCCGGCGCTGGCGCACCGTAAGGTCTACGTCATCAGCGAGGCGGAGAAGCTGAACGCGAATTCCCAAAACGCCCTACTGAAAGTGCTGGAGGAGCCGCCGCCGTACTGCACGATCATCCTGCTGTGCACCCGATTGGAGCAGCTTCTGCCCACGACGCGGTCACGCTGCCAGATCGTTCGCTTCGGACCGATCGACGAGGACCGGATCATCCCTCACGTGACCGGGATGGGACTCGGCTCGAAGCAAGGAGCTTTCTTCGCCCGGCTCGCCCAAGGCAGCCTGGGACTGGCGTGCCAGTGGGCCAAGCTGGAGCTCAACGGCACGGGACTGTTCGAAATCAAGCGAGATGTCATCGCCTCGGTGACCGAATACAAGCTGGCCGATGCCCTGGCTTTGGCCGAGCGGATCCTGGAGAATGCCAAGCAGATCGCCACCGGCTGGGCCGACCTCGACAAGGCAACGAGCAAGAGCGACCTAACCCGCCGGGCGAACAAGACACTGATCCAGATCATCCTGGCGGCCCTGCGCGACGTGACGATCGTTCATCTGGCCGCTGACCGGCCGCTCATCCATGCAGACCAGCCGGAACAGATCGCCAAGCTGGCCCAGCGTCTGGACCCCGAGCAGGCGTTGGAGGCGGTCGGCGAAGGCTACGAGATGCTTCGCTGGCTCGAAGACAACGTCAACGAACGGCTAATTTTCGAGCGGTTCTTGTTGCGCCTGGCCCGGTCCGCTATAATGCCCGCGCAGTGCTGACGCCTGCACGATTGAATTCACCAGGGCTTATCCCGTATCAGGGGATGGCTCTATTGGGATACTGGAAGATGACGGAAGCAACACCAACACCGGCGAAACCCAAACCGGTCAAGAGGAGATTCGTGCTGGTCCGCTACGGCCGCATGAACAACCTCGGTCTGTTCGAGCACAACGAAGCCCAGGTCCCCCGGACGCCAACCCGCGTCGTCGTCAAGACGGAAAAGGGCCTCGAGCTGGGCCACCTGGTCGGCCAGTTGAGCTCCTACAAAGACGGCCGATTCCGACTGGCGGAAGACCAGATTTGCAGTTATTACGTGAACAGTGAGATGACCTTCAACTCCGAGCCGGCCGGCAAGGTTGTGCGCTTTGCCACGCCCGACGACATCAGCGAGGAGCAGCACCTGCAGAAGATCACCGAGGAGGAGATCGCCTCCTGCGAGCGGATCGCCAAGGAGTTGAATCTGCGCATGAAGATCATCGACGCCGAGCACATCTTCGGCGGCGAGCGCATCGTCTTCTACTTCATGGCGGAGGGTCGGGTCGATTTCCGCGAGCTGGTGCGCAAGCTGGCCCAGGAGTACCAGACCCGCATCGAAATGCGTCAGATCGGCTCGCGCGACGAGGCCAAGCTGCTGGGCGATGTGGAAAGCTGCGGCCGGGAGTGCTGCTGCCTCCAGTTCCTCCAACTGCTCAAGCCCGTCAACATGCGCATGGCCAAGATGCAGAAGGCCACGCTCGACCCGTCCAAGATCTCGGGCTTCTGCGGGCGGTTGAAATGCTGCCTGCGGTACGAGGATGAGACCTATACACACTTGAAACAGTGTCTGCCGAGAAGGGGCGTCCTGGTCCAGACCAAACAGGGCGAGGGGAAGGTCTTCGATACCCAGATTCTGACGCAACTCGTGATTGTCGAGTATGCCAACGGCGAGAAAGCAGCCTTACCCCTGAATGAGGTCACGCTGCTGCCAGCCTCGGGGCCCCGACGAAGCCCGCCCCCGGAGGAACCGCCGACCGACCGCGAGCCGCCGGAGGAGACGGACGACCCCAAGGAACCGTAAGGAAACTCATGCCTCGAACGATCGTCGTCACGTCCGCTCTGCCCTATGCCAATGGTCCCATCCACATCGGCCATCTCGTGGAGTACGTGCAGACCGATATCTGGGTCCGCTTCCAACGGATGTGCGGCCATCGGTGCTTCTACTTCTGCGCCGACGACACGCACGGCACGCCGATCATGATCAGCGCCCGGACCGCGGGCATCAAGCCGGAACAACTTATCGAGGGGGTGCACCAGGAGCACACCGCGGACTTCGACCGCTTCTACGTCCAGTTCGACAACTACTACACGACCCACTCGCCGGAGAACAGGGCCTTCAGCGAGCTGATCTTCCAGCGGCTCAACCAGGCGGGCTCGATCGTGAAACGCGAGGTCGAGCAGACCTACTGTGAGAAGGATCAGATGGCGCTGCCCGACCGGTACGTACGGGGCACGTGCCCCCGCTGCGGAGCCAGCGACCAGTATGGGGACTCCTGCGAGGTCTGCGGGGCCACCTATCGGACCACCGATCTGGTCTGCCCGCGTTGCGCCGTGTGTGGGACCACGCCGGTCTTCAAGATGTCGGAGCATTATTTCTTCAAGCTGTCCAACTACGAGCAGCCGCTCCGAAAGCTGATCGCGGGCGGATACACGGCGCGATCGGTGGCGAACAAGCTCGAGGAGTGGTTCCAGGCCGGGCTGAAGGATTGGGACATCTCCCGCGATGGGCCGTACTTCGGCTTCAAGATCCCCGGCGAAGAAAACAAGTACTTCTACGTCTGGCTCGATGCTCCCATCGGCTACATGGCGTCGGCGAAGAACTACTGCGACCGGCACGGGCTGGACTTCGACGAGCTTTGGAACAGCCCGGCGAATGAGTTGTATCACTTCATCGGCAAGGACATCATGTACTTCCATGCTCTGTTCTTCCCGGCCACGCTCATGGGCTCCGGCTTCAAGACCGCCAACAAGCTCTTCGTGCACGGCTTTCTCACGATCAACGGCGAGAAGATGAGCAAGTCCCGCGGGACCTTCATCCGAGCCAGCACTTATGCCCAGCACCTGGACCCGGAGTTCCTCCGCTATTACTACGCCAGCAAGCTGACGGATCTGGTCGAGGACATCGACCTGGGGATCGCCGACTTCATCAACAAGACGAATGCGGACCTCGTGGGCAAGTACGCCAATCTGGCGTCCCGCTCGGGTCCCATGCTCACCCGGCAATTGGAAGGCCGTCTCGGCACGCTGGACGGCGAGGGCCGGCAACTCATCGACCGGCTCGCCGGCGCCAGGGAGCAGATCGTCCGGGACTACGAGGGACTGGACTACGCCGCGGTCGTGCGGACGATCAGTGCTCTCGCCGACGACGCGAACCGCTACGTCGAAAAGAACCAGCCGTGGACGACGATCAAAAGTGACCGCGAAAAGACGCGGACGACATTGACGGCCGTGCTCAATGCGGTCAAAATACTGACCCTCTATCTCAAGCCGATCCTGCCACGCTTTGCGCAGAAGGTGGAGAAGTTTCTGAGTGTCGAGGAACTGAGTTTTGCCGACGTTGAAAAGACGTTGGAGAATCGCCCGATTGGCACGTTTGAGCGATTGTTCGAGAGAATTGACGAGGAACAGGTAACTGCCATGGTTGAGGAAAGTAAAGAAGGCCAGGCCCCCAAACCGGCGACGGCACCCGCACCCGCCGGAGCGGCACCGTTGCCCGAGGGATTTGAGCCCATCAAGCCGGAATGCACGATTGAAGATTTCGCCAAACTGGACCTGCGGGTCGCCAAGGTCATCTCAGCCGAGCCCGTCGCCGGGGCCAACAAGCTCCTGCGATTGGTCCTGGACCTCGGCGGCGTACAGAAGAACGTCATGGCCGGCATCGCGATGGCCTACCAACCGGAGAGCCTGGTCGGCAAGACCGTGGTCTGCCTGGCCAATCTCAAGCCCCGGCAGATGAAATTCGGCCTCTCGGAGGGCATGATCCTCGCGTCGGGCAGCGGTGGCAAGGACATCTACATGCTCACGGTGGACCCCGGTGCCAAGCCGGGCCAGAGAGTCTCCTGATCCCATATGTCAGTGCGAGGAGTGCGACGACGAAGCAATCTCAATCCCAAGGGTGGGAGATTGCTTCGCGTCGCTCGCAATGACATGTCGTGCCCGCTCATGTAGTATGAGGAGCGAAACGACCAAATGAAGAAGAGCATCGAAGACATCGCCAAAGAGGCCGGGCGGTACAGCCCGGCGGCGTTCAAATTCGTCTACGAGGGCCTCGGCTACACGGTGCAGAGCATCGCCCAAGAGCCGCGCCACGTCAGCGGTCAGATCCTCTGTGAGGGACTCAGGAAAATGGCCATGGAACGGTACGGCCGCCTCGCCCTGCTGGTCCTCAATTCCTGGGGCGTCAAGGCCACGCGGGACTTCGGCGAGATCGTCTACACTTTGATCGATCACGAATGGATGAGTGCCCAGCCCACCGATACCATCGACGATTTCAACGCCGTCTACGACCTCCGGACTGCCCTAAAAGACCAGTTCCAGTTTTAGGGCCTGCTGGATCAAAGGTGGTCGATTGGGTCCGGTGATCCACCGTGACGCGGTGGAATCTCAGCGCCACGAAGAGCTTGCTTCGGCCAATAGTCTGCGGTATTCGGGGTTCTCAGGCTCCTTCTCTACAGCTTTACGAGCCAGGAGCCGAGCCATGAGCAGGAGTCGTTCTCGCTGCGCGGGGGGCCAGTCCAGAATCCGCTTCGCACGGCTGGCACAGGCGGCCGCGTCATAGGTCGTCAGGACGCGGTCAAATTCCTGGAGATACGCGATCGCATTTTCGTGACCGGTCCACAGAGCACAGTCAGCCCGCTGGTCATACGCGTAGATGAGAGCGGGGTCGGCCGCAATCTCTCGGTTGAGTTTTTCGATCAGCCAGCTCGAATGCTCTTGCAGTGTCTGCACAGAATCGAAGGACTCTGCGGTGGGACGGTCCGGCGCGATGTCCGCCACCCAGATCTGGACAAAGGGCGGCCCCAGACAGGCGGCGAGCCGCCGTCGATCCGGAGACCAGCACGCGGTGGCCACCTGCCCGGGCAGGAGCTTGGCGGCTGTCCGGGTCCTCAGGTCGTAGATCCACAAACCCATTTCACTGGCAATAAAACTACCGATGCTTATCTCATTGCCCTCGGGTGACCACTGGGCGAGCACCGTATCCCGGCACACCGGCGGCACAATCCAAGTCGCGACGACTTCCTTAGTGGTCAGGTCGATAATCCGCAGTTCCCGCGATTTGCAGTCGACCACGTATCGCTCGTCCGGCGAGACCCGTGGACGTGAGCTGCTGCAATCGGTCAGGGCTGTCAACGGTCGGCTGGTGCGATCCTCCACAGAGATGGAGTAGAGAGTGCTGTCGGCCGCGTCGTAAAAGTACAGGCGGCGCGATCGCCCACCCCAGTGCGGGTTGGTGCCCGCGCCGATCCGATGCACCTCCCGATTGATCATATCCATCACCCATACTTCTTCAGCGTGCCTGGGAGTCTCCCCATCCATGATCCAGTCCAAGCAATTGAGATGGCCGAGCCGTTTCGGGGGCAAGAGCCACCGATCCTTGACGAAGGCTACGTAGCGGCCGTCTGGTGACCATGCGGGAGCTCTGCCCGGCGAGACGAGCAACTGGGTGCGTCCCGTCGCCAAGTCGAAGACGGCCACGACGCTGCCGGTGTGCAGTCCCTGACTATAGGCGAGTTTGGTCCCATCGGGGGACCAAGCGGGGTCGAATCCTGTGGAGATTATGCTTCTGACCGTGCTGCTCCACCATTTGTAACTGCTGTCCGCCTCGTTCGCTACGGCATATGGGGCACTATGAGGCGGCGGATTGGAGCCGTGCCAAGGTCGGCCGGCCCGGAGCGATTCAAAGACCTGCCGGCAGGAGAACAAGTGAAAGTAGAGACTGGTGTTATTCGGCAGATTGTCGGGGTCATAGCCTCTCGATGCAGCGGGACTTGCCATGAAACGGGTGAAGTGCTCTGCCGCCTGCTCGTATTGTCCCATGGCCGTATAGACCAGGAACGGTTTATAGAAGTAGGAGGGCTCATTGGGTCGCAATTGCGCGCACTTCTGGGCGTCCTGCAGGGCCAATTCATACTGCTGCATCCGCATGTGGGTTTCACGACGCTCTTCATAGAGGTCCGGGTCGTCCGGGCTCAGCTCTATGGCCGTCTTGTGGTTCGGGAGGGCCTCCTGGGGTCGTCCCATCTCACGTAGAGCAACCGCCTTGAGGTCATAGCCCCGGGGGTTGCGGGGTTGAATCGTGATCATGCAGGCCGCGTCCATGGCCATCTCGTAGTAATCGTGCTGGCCCTGGTAGATGTAGGCCCGCTCGCGCAGAGAGTCATAGTGTTGCCGGTCCAGCTCCAAGGCCTGGGCCAGCAACGTGAGTGCTTCCTGGACGTCGGGAGTGGCTCGTGCACGCAGGAAATGGTATGCGGCGGTGCTGCCTATAAGCTTCTCGGCCTGCTCACGATGATCCTTCCAGAGTTGGTGATAGTCACCGGGCTGACCGGGGGCACAAGGGTCTCCTTCGTAGTAGATATTGGCCAGCATGGCGTGAGCTTGCCCTGCGGTCTCGTCAAGCCCACATGGCTCTCCAACGACAGCTTCAAGCTCGGTAATAGCCGTGCCGAAGTCCTTCTGTTCCAGACGGACTTGTGCGTGAGCCAACCGGGCCTGACGACCTACATATGTGCTATGGAGCAGCGGCTCGATCTTCGTCAAAGCCTCGTCACATTTCTTGTTCCCGATGAGCATGTGCGCATCAGCAAGGGAACGCCGATGTACCAGGGACTCAACATAGGTATGTTCTCGCGCGGCCCGGACAGACATCAGGATCGCCAGAAAGACACCCCCGAGCACCAGGACCATCATCGTCAGTGCCGCCAATGCCTGTCGGTGCCGTCGGGCAAACTTCCCGGCACGGTACAGAAGGGCGGGCGGGGCGGCCGTGACCGGCTGGTGAGTCAGGTAGTTCTGGATGTCGACGGCCATAGCCTCCACCGTGGCATAGCGGCGGGTACGGTCCTTCTCCATCGCCTTGAGCGCGATCCAGTCAAGATCGCCGCGAAGTTTGCGTTGCAGCGTTCGCAGGTCGGTTTGCCGCCGGCGGGCTGACTCTGCAGATTCCTCCATCGACGTCTTGCTGAGCCGCATGCTGGGGGTCTTCGGGTCCTCCTCACATATCACTTTGCGGATGTGTTCGATCCCGCCCTCGCGGAGCGTTTTGGGATCGAACGGCAATATGCCTGCAAGTAATTCATAGAGCACAATACCGAGAGAGTAAATATCCGTGCGCGTGTCGATGTCTTGGTTGTTCAGGTCGGCCTGCTCCGGGCTCATGTACTCGGGCGTGCCGATGAGTTGGCCCTGCTCGGTATAGAGAGTCCGCTCGGTCAGAGGCTGACTGATGGCGCGAGCGACACCGAAGTCGATCACTTTGGGAATCATCTCATCATCCTGAACCACGACGAGGATGTTCGAGGGCTTAAGGTCTCGATGGATGATACCCTTCTGATGGGCATGCTGGATCGCCTCGCAGACGTGGAGAAACAAGTGCAGGCGGTCCTCAATGCTCAGGTTGTATCTATCACAGTGTTCGGTGATGGGGATTCCCTTTACAAAACCAAGATAGTTACTCCTTGCCGTTCACGGTCGAAGGCCGCCGGTCCCGTGGCGTTGCGGACGTTTTCACCCTTTGCCTGTTCGCCATCCTCATCGGGCTCTGTGCCGTAGCCGTGCGGAGCGGAGTCGGCTTTAACAGCTTTACTCTCGGCGTCGTCGGATTGGCGACGGTGGCCCTGCTGCTCCGGGCCAACGCGGGAGGCTCCGGGCACCGGGCGGAGTTGACCGGCACGATGTCCTTCGATGACGACGACCTGGAGATAGTCCAGGATGCCGAACGTGCTGGCCTCGCTCCCAAGACGATCTTGCTGGGGATGCTCGTGGAGGACCTCTTGGCCGTAGGCTGCGAAGAGCTTGCCGAGCGGGCGAAGCTGCACAGCTTCAATATCGTTGACCAAGGCTCAGGCGAATACCTTGTGACCTTGGCCGATGAAGATGAGGGTGACTTGACCATAGCGGCCGAGCGGTTGGGTGGTGACTGGACCGTGACAAAGTGATTGAAAGGAGCCGATCATGGCAAGATCGAAACCGAAAGTCAAACCGGACGCAACCCAAAACATCTACTTGAAAGTGCCTCTGGACAGGATAAAGAGCGATGCCCTGCATGGCGTCCGGCTGGCCCGGATAGCGTGGCGGATTCTGGACCCGGACGGAGCAAATCTTGCCCTGGGACGCATAATCGAGCCTGTCCATCCGTCCCAGCGGCCTAAGAAATTTATAACTCGATAGATAAGGGCTTTTCGCGGAAACCCCTTGAAATAAAGGGTTTCTCAGCAAGTAGATTATACTCGTTTTGCCCTCCATCCAACACGCGAAAAAAAACTGCCTGTCCCTATGCGAAATTTATAGGTCCCTTACTCTGTTCTCATATAATAGAGATAAAAGACTTTGGAGGTATTGAATATGAACCGTGTGAAGCAACCGGTCCTTACGCCACGCCGAGCGAAGAAGGCGAAGCTCATGCCGTTGGCCCGCGAGTGGCGTCGGCGGGGACACTCGTTCCCCGAGATCGCCAAGGCCCTGAAGGTCTCGGTGATGACGGCCTGGGCGTATTGCCACGACGTGCCCTGCGGGAACATCTACGAAGGAGCTTGACCGTGGACGAAAAAAAGAAGGCTCCGACGCCCATCGGAGCCCAAGCAAGAAAACCTGATTCAGTCTTATTATATCGCTCCGAAGAGGATGAGGCAAGAAAAAAATATCGACCCGGTATGGCTGCCGCGGCCGTACAGGAAGCCCATCGCCGCATGAAGCGGTTCGTAGAGCAGCTATGCGAATGCTATGAAACGAATCCACGGCCCATTCCGGCATGGATTATCTACAATGAGATACCCGTGCGTACAGTGAGTATGAAGGCAGAGCCCACGATGGAGACGCGGCGGCAAGCCGAAGCGTTGTTCAACGACGAGATCGCCAAGGCGTCCTGTTTCAAGCCCTACAAGATCGCGGAGAAGCGGGAATACTGGGTCCATCTGGTCCACTCACTGAAACAGGCCAAGTATGCACGAGGGACGGTGTTGTTTCCCCACAACGCTTTCCATCCCGATTTCGCCCGAATCCGCCTACAAGTGGTGGAAGCTGCTATCGAGCGGGGTCTGCTCTGGGAACGTCGCAGTCCAAAGGGAAGCCCCAAGACGAGCCGCCTTTTTCCTTTGCCAGCGTTGCAGCGATTGGTGGAGCAAGACCCTCGGCAATTCGATCCGAACGACCTGCCGCAATATGTGTTCCTCAAGAGGAGGGATGACAAGACCAACATACTGTCCTTCGAGCAACTCATGGCGAAGCCTTCTTGGCACGTGGCCCACGATACTCAGAGGAAACTGGAGGTCATCAACGGCGTGAATAGTCTCTACGAAATCACGCACCTGCACTACTCGGACTGGGAGCAATACTGGGTAGGACGCCGGAGACTCCGTCCGGTTCATTATGCAGTGTTCACAGGTCACTGGGGATGGCACGGACGGCTCTACACAGAGAAGTACGGGCATCAATCGTTGCGGAAGATCGAACGCAGCACCATCGAGTTCAACGGTTGTCCATCCGTCGAATTGGACTATGGCGGGATGCACACCAGGCTCCTCTATCACCTGTCGGGAATCGACTACAGGCACGACCCCTACAGGTTGTGGGGGGACAAGACAACTCCGGCCCTGCGGCTGCTCGCCAAGACGCTCGTCAACGCGGCGTTGAGCGCTCAGGACAGGGACGCGGCCGTCTCTGCGTGCAACGGCTCCATGAAGGTCTACACGGAGATACCGATGCAGGACGCCAAAGGACAGATCATCCGGAACCGCAAGGGACATATCCGCTACGAACGGAAGACGGGCGACAGCCTGCAAAAGGCTCTTTGCTTGCTGGATGCCTACCGCAAGACAGGTTTGACGTTCAACCAGATTTACGATCTGGCGGCTGAACGTCACCAGCCCATTGCTCGACACTTCGGCACGGATGCAGGAATGTGGCTCATGCGAATCGACAGCGAGATTGCCCTGAGCATCCTCTACAGGTTCGCAAAGCAGGCCATCCCATGTTTGTCCTGCCATGATTCGTTCATCGTGCCCATCGAATATGAGGAACAACTGCGGTCCCTCATGGACACAGAATACTACAAGAGAATCGGATTTTTTCCGGTCATCAAAACCCATCTCTAAGTCCTTATCCCACAACGAGTTATAACAAAAGTTTTTAGATATATGGCCCCTCGCCCCCTTCCCCTTCGCCGTCGCCCTTCTTGCTTCTCTCCTCTGTCTTTTGTCCTTGAAAAAGTAGGATGGAAAAAATCGTTGCCGCGTGGACGCGACGTGAAGGCTGCATTGCTTCCGCTCCGTCCGGCTTCTTTGGGAATCCGGGAGAAGTCTTAACTAATAAAAACTTGTCCCTGTCACCTGCATACCTTCATTCCATTTCGCTGAAAATCTCCATCGCAAACGCTGCCAAAAGTCCGGGGCCCCACCCGTAGTACGTAAAAACGGAGATCGTCGATTGTAGCGTGCGGTAGGCCCCTTAAACGCGAAGGTACGGGGGTGTTTTAGACCCTCTGGACGGCCCAAACTGAAAATTCTTTCGTCCATAAGTGCCCACGCCACGGTCACTTGCGCTAAACACCCGAACATCAAGGCCAACAAAATGGTCCCGGAGCCGGGAAAACACTGTTTGGCACACATAATAAGACTGGACCGGGGAAATGTTCCTCTGTCACACCGAGTGTGTTCGATCAAGGAGTGTTAGAAATGAGCAAGAGCAAGAAGAGCAGCAGGGGTGAGGTACAGGTGACGATTGGGGTGAGGCCGAAGCGGAAGGCACTCCGGCAGCAGAAGCACGATCAAGCAGCGATTGACAGGAGCGTCACCAAGGGGGATGTGTTGCGGATCGCGGGGCTGGTGGCGGACGGCGTGCGTCGGCAGCAGGAGCAGGAGGACGAGGAGTGGGAGGACAAGGTGGGGCTTTGCATGCAACCGATGGCACTGGAGCAGGCCGTAATCTATTGCCGATTGGCGTTGTGCGCCGCAACCAAGGAGGACGCCTACCTGATGCTCCGGCAAGCCGACTACTACCTGACCGAAGCCTGGGAGTGGTCCGAAATCCATGAAGCGATCAACGAGTTGGAGAGGCTGGGGGTTCTGTCGGAATCGTACGACGGCGAGGCGGGTCAAAACGTGTGCGTCGCACAACACAGAATCGAAGAAGCCGTGCAGCGTACCAGGCGAGAGCAGCGAAAGCTCTGCCAGGCAGTCCGCACCGGTCATTGACAAGCATTTCTCACTCCGGGGCTGGCCTGTCTATCATGGAGGGCCAGCCCTCTCATTTTGGAAGTCCCCGCAGTTGACAGCGAGAATCGCCGAGCGGATGATGTGAGCAGGTTGGAATTCGCAATCCCAGGTGACAGGAGAGCAGGCCATGAGCGATGAAAGACGCGAAGTGCATGAGGCGGCGAACATCTTCCCGAAGATGAACATGGATGACATCGCCGGACTGGCGGACGACATCGAGGCGAACGGACTCCGCGAGCCGATAGAACTGTTGGACGGCAAGATCATCGACGGCCGGAACCGTGAGTGGGCTTGCCGGATCGCGGGCGTGGAGCCGGAATACGTTGACATCGAGGTCCGGGACGCCGTCGGCTACGTGATGAGCAAGAATCTGCACCGTAGGCACTTGACGACCGGGCAGCGGGCGATGGTGGCCGCCAAGGTGAGGGACCTCTACGCCGCTCAAGCCAAGGAACGACAGCGTCTGTCCAAAGGACGGGGCAAGAAAAAGGTGGGCAAGGATTTGCACACCAATAAGGGCAAGGCCCGCGACCAAGCCGGAAAAGCATTGGGCGTCAGCGGCGTCAGCGTGGACAAGGCGACCAAGGTGCTGAGGAAGGGGACCCCCGAACTGGTCGAAGCCGTCACGTCCGGCAGCGTGTCCCTCGAAAAGGCGGTCCAGAAGGTGAAGACCCGTCGCAAAACGGACCCGGTGACAGCGGCCAAAAAGACCTGTCAGGAGGCTCGCACGCAGGTGCATGAATTGACGCGAGCCCTGAACGAGTTGAACAAGAGTCTCCGCCGTCTGAAAAAGGAGGAGCGACGGAACGTGATAGAGCCATACCGGAAGCTCATGGATGAACTGGAATACGCCATCCGATGGTTCAATCACTCTCTCAGGATCATGGTAGGCCAAAAGTGGTTCGTGCAGAGAACGACTTGAGAACGTAGCGAGCAAGAAAACGTCCTGACGAAAAACAAGGGGAAACGGAGAACGCACCAGCCAAATACACCGTGCGGGAAAAACAAAGCGAACGAGGAATCCCAGAGAGTAGAGTACACCACGTCCAACGGTCGAACGTAATACCCAATACGTCACGATACTCCCACCACGTAGAACGCTGAGCCTACGTCCATCGTGCATGTCGAAAAGGTGTTGACGGAAAAAGACTCGGAAGGTAGAGCCGGAAATCGGTTGAAAAGGTACGAGGCACCCCCAGCCTTGCCCAGCGTCTACGGTCTGCATCGCGAGTAAGCCGTCCACGTCTTACGAACGTAAGATGAAACGATCATCCGGGCGTCACGATACGTAGCAGGAGTCACGTGGTCACGCCAGCGGTAGGGAGCGGACACAAGCTCCATCGAATGAGTTATAACTAATTTCAGTAGTTATAACTGAAAATCTTTACATCTATAAACCCTTGTATTACAAGGACTTACGTATAGGACACCAAACTCATCCAAAAAAACATGTTGATTGAGTTAAAGAAAACCGTTAGAATCGGCCTATAAGTTGTAACAGATAACCGAGTAGGACGTACAAGTGAATAGGTGAACCGATGGCTGGACGAGGTTGGCATGCGAAGAGCAAAGTAGCACCGCACAAGGACAAGGAAATAGCGGTGGAGCCGATCAGGAGACCGCAGGACGTGAAGAAGATAATGGGACATCTTGAGAAGCATTGCAGCAAGCGGGACTATGCCCTGTTTGCCGTGGGCATCTCGGTGGCATTCCGGGCGTGGGACCTGCTCGCCCTTCGGTGGCATGACGTTCTGGACGAGGACGGAATGGTGCGACAGCATCTCAGGATCAGGGAGCACAAGACGAAGAAGCTCAAGACCATCGCTCTCAATCCGAGGGCCAAGAGGGCGTTGGAAGCCCTGCTGCCGGAGCATGAAGAAGGCCAGATGCCCGACGTGGATATGGAGGGGTTTGTGTTTGCCAGCCGACAGGGTCAGCGGAAGAATGACAAGCTCGGCATGACCGTTATTCGGCTCAACCAGCTTGTGAAGGAGTGGACATCCGCCGTGGGCTTGCCGGGGCATTATGGGACGCATAGCTTGAGGAAGACGTTCGTTTATCGTGCCCTCAAGCAGGGCAAGGACATCACGCATTTGATGAAGCTGCTCAACCATAGCTCGCCGAGCGTCACGCTGCATTATGCCGGGATCGAGCAGGAAGAAATGGACGAGACGGTATTGAGTGTGGATTGGTGACGATGAAGCAGACAGGCTACAAGATGCGTGATGACATTCGTAGTATCGCCGTCGATGAGGGCATGAAATCCCGGCGTCTGGCCGATGAGAAGCGTGAGCGGATCCAGCGTGAGACGGAACGCCGCCATGAGAAGCACCCACCCAAGACCACCACGTTGTCTACACGGTTCGTCCCTCGCTTTTGGGATCAAGCCGATAGCCGCCTTGCCATCATCCGGGAGATTCGCCATCGGATGGAGCGGCTCCAACAGGATTGCGGAGCGGACTCGTACCAAAAGGAACTGCTCTGCCAGCGGACCATCTTTATCGTGTGCAAGCTGGAAACGATGGAGACGTGTGCCGTGGAAACCGGCCAATTTGACACGGGTGTGTATTGCCAAGCCGTGAACACGTTGATCGGTCTGCTGCGGTCGCTGGGCTTGGAGAGGAAGGCCAAGAAGGTGGACGACCTGCAATCCTACGTTGCGTCCAAGAGTAGGAGGGATGATCGTTGAACATCATTCAGGCCATCCGAGACCCGCAGTTGTTCCGGCCATTCCTTGAAGATCGGCGAGGATCAATCAGTACGTGGGCGAACTGGATGGTTGCCCTGAAATGTCTCTATGGTCTTCCCATCCATACCACCCGCAACAGGGAGCTTGTCCGTGAATGCTGCGGACGTGACGCGAGCCTGCTGCCGGATGAAGGGTTCACCACGGCCCTATTCTTGACCGGCAGACGTAGTGGCAAGTCCAGAATGGCTGCCATCGTCGGGGCCTACGAAGCGGTTCTCAGTGGACGCGAGAAGATGCTTGCCAAAGGTGAAATGGGTCTGGTCAGCATTATCAGCCCGACGCGAAAACAATCTCGCATCGTCAAAGGGTATCTACGCTCCATCTTCGATCAAACGTCCTTGCTCCGGCAGGAAGTCGTCAAGGAGACGCAGGAGGGATTCGAGCTTGCCAACGGCGTTCTCGTGGAAATCCTTGTGGGGGACTGGCGGAGCGTGCGAGGCTACAGCTTGCTGGCGTGCATCATCGACGAGCTGGCCTTCATGGGCTTGGATGAGGAATGCAAGGTCCGTAGCGACACTGAGCTGGTACGGGCGGTGCTGCCGAGTTTGGCGACTACGGGCGGCAAGTTGGTCGGCATTTCCAGTCCGTATGCTCGCAAGGGGTATTGCTGGCAGACCTACCAGAAGCACCACGGCAATGATAGCGGCAAGGTGCTGGTCTGGAATTGCGGGTCAAGGGCGATGAACCCCACGCTTTCTCAGAGCATCGTGGACCAAGCTCTACAGGAGGACTTGGCCGCTGCCAAGAGCGAGTACCTGGGCGAATTCCGGGACGACATTGCCTTGTGGTTGCCTATCGAAGTCATTCAGCAGTGCGTCATTGCGGGCCGAAAAGAATTGGTGCCGCGACAAGGCATTTCGTATTCCGCCTTCGCCGACCTGAGCGGGGGACGTTCGGACTCAGCGGCATTGGCTATCGCCCATCAAGCGGACGGCAAGACCGTGTTGGACCTGTTGCGTCAGTGGCGCGCTCCCTTCAATCCGACGTTGGCAATTCAGGATATGGCCGACCTGCTGAAATCGTACCATCTTCGCGGCTGCACCGGGGACCGATACGCCGGAGAATTCGTGACGCAAGGATTCGGCAAGTTCGGCATCACCTATCGACCGGCCGAGAAGAGCAAGAGCGAACTGTACTTGGATTTTCTCGGCCGCCTTTGCTCCCAGCAGGTGGAGCTTCTGGACGATGAGACGCTAATCAAGCAGCTTGCAGCCCTTGAAAGACGTGTCCGTTCAGGAGGGCGTGACGTAGTGGATCACGGCCCTAATCAGTACGACGACATTGCCAACTGTGCGGCGGGAGTGACGGTAGGTGCGAGCCGTGGTCAGTTCAAGTTCGGTTTCCTCCACCGGGATGGCGTGGGCACGAATCGCAACGTGAGACGAAACAGAATCGCTCTGGGCCGGATGGTAGCGGCTCAACGTGGACGGCTTTGAAATTATGAAACGGATAGATAAGGAGATATGACGATGAGCGGATTGGCGGACATTCACGCGTTCGATGAGCAGCACGAGGGCAGCGACGGCTATGTCCTCACCAAGGATGATATTTGGGTGGTGTTCTCTGACGGCTGCCGACGGAGCATTGCGGTGTGGGGAGCCGCCGGGCATGAACTCGTGACGCCGAAGCCGGGCAGCCGGGAAGCCCGCCAGTGGCAAACGCTATTCTGGGAAACCCGCTTGGAGGCCCTCGTCACGGATTTCGAGAAGCGGAAGCGCTGGCTGAGAGACATCGGCGACCGGGCGTGCCATGAAAAAGAGGTCGAGGCACTGCGGGAACTGCAAACGCAGGTGCGGAGTGCCCGGAGCAAGCTGGCCCGGTTGGCGTCGGAGGAAAGAGGCTACACGATGGCCGACGTGGAACGGTGCTGGGAATGTTGGAACGAGTTCAGCCAAGCGGTTGCCGCCGAGAGTCAGTGTCGCCAAAGATACGAAAGCCTGCTGTTGGGCCGAAGCTCTCCGGGCAGGCTCGAAAAAGCCAAGCACGCCTATGATGAAGCGAAGAAGACATCGGCCCGGCTGATGGAAGAATGGAACGACTTCACGCCCGAAGAGGCAAGGTCCATCGTGACCGGGGAACTGGATGAAAAGCGGCGGCGGGAGCGGCAGGAGGAAATCGACGCGATCGAAGTGTGAACCCATAAAGTTGAAAGGAACTGACGTGACAATCAATAATGTGCCAAAACAAGGAGAGCAGCAAATGAACCGATTCAATGACGATCCCATCCAGAACGACACGTGCGCCGATGTTCCGACCTTGACGCCGCCGACCTACCAGAACAAGGCTGAGGGCAAGAGTGATGAGCCCGCGACCCAGCTTCAAAACGTGGACGGCGTGATGGTCGATATTTCGACCGGCCCGCACTACGATGTTGGCAAGAAGGTTGCCAAGCGGGAGCAGGACGTGCAGAACCGTACCGGCGCTGATGCTGACGTGCCTGTCCTGCACCCGCCGAGCTACGAGCTGAAGGCCAGATGAGCCTTGCCCTTCAACAAGATCTTTCTTCTTCCATCGGAGCCCGCCCGGTGGCTCCGTCGAGGGCCGTCCATACCCTCGGCGGGGGTTCGAGTGGACCGGTTGGCCTTCTGGCCGGTTCCTGGCGTCGCCGGGCCTCTGGACGCCAGCACTATTTGTTCGGGGTGGCGGTGGCCTCCTTACTGCCGCCACCCCAGCTTTCTCCCCGTCGCTGCATCGGTCAGACCGGCCGTCCGGTCGCAGAGGGCGGTTCTCAGGGGCGGTCTGACCAACCGCCCCGTTTTTTCACGAACGATTGGATATGAAGTAGAGGTATGAAATGAAGACAGGCAACATCAAGTTTTATGATGCCAATAGAGGCTTCGGGTTCATCTGCCCCACCCAGGGCGGCAATGACATCTTTTTCCACGCGAGCGGCGTGGTCGGCGCTGACCCGTCGCGGCTGCAATCCGGGCAGGCCGTGAGCTACGAAGTTGTGCAGGGCAAACGCGGGCCACAAGCGTCGAACGTCCGGGTGTTGGAGCCAGCGACGCCATGAGTGCGAACCGGCAGGCCCAGATCGAAGAACGCCTGGCCCAGATGCCGGAGTCCTACCGGAACTGCTACCGCAAGGCGGTCTCCGGCAAGAGCAAAGCCGCCGGGCTCAAGTCTCTCTGCCTGGAGTGCGTCGGCTGGCAGCGGACCGAGATTACAGACTGTACCGATGAGGGATGCCCGTTGTGGCCGTACCAACCCTATCGGAACGCATCCAGAAGCCCTCAAGACGTGCTGTAGAACGCTGATTACGAGCGTTTTAAGCTCGTAGAATCGAGGATCGGCCCGAATCCGTAGTCTGATAGGGGTCCGGGGCCTACGGGGCGAAAATCGCACCTTTTTCGGATTTTGGACTTGCCCTATCGCCCTTGAAGCGATAGAATCAAAAGCGGTTGGGGCGGCAGACGAATCGGGAGTAGCTACCCGGTTCGGACTGCTACCGCTTGACCGGCAGTCATGCCGCCCCCTATTCTTGAACAGGTCAAGCGGAAGGAAGGTCAAGCAATGGTCAAGCAAGTCAAGTCACAAGCACCACTGAGGTTCGCCGCGTTCACGAGGGTCAGCACCGAGCGGCAGGAGAACCGTAAGAACTCCCTTGTCCTCCAGCGACAGCAGATCGAAAACACCGTCAAGGAGCTTGGCAGGGTTGTTGAATGGTATGGCGGCACGGCAGAACACGCCACGCCGGGTTGGGAAAAACAACAGATCGCTGCCTTGCTGTCCGATGCTCCCAAGGGGCGATTCAACGCGGTCATAGTCACAGACGCGGACCGGTGGTCTCGGGACAATCAGCTATCCAAACGCGGGCTGAACCTGTTCAAGCAGTGTGGCATCCGCTTCTTTATCCTGCGAGAAGAGCAGGACCTCTTCGACGAAGACCGCCGGTTCTACTTGGGCATCAGTGCCGAAGTGGGTGAGTTCATCGCCGCCAAGCAAAGACGAAAGTCGATGGAAGTCAAGATCGAGAGGGCCAGATTGGGCTACCCTTCATCCGGCCTGCTGCCCTACGGCCGGCGGTTTGATGAGATGGCGACGCCGAAATGGTCCGTTGATGAAGAGAAGAGACGTTTCATTCAGGAAGCTGCCCAGCGTTACTTGCATGGGGAAAGCATCCGGGCGATTGCCACGGAGGCGGGCATGGACGCCAGCAACTTGCATGTCACCCTCATGACCCGTTGCGGGCCGGACTGGACGCAGACTTTTCGGCTGCGGGAAGACCTTGAGCCGATAGCCGTCACCATCAAGGTCCCAGAACTCCTGGACGCCAAAACGATCCGGGGCCTTCATGCCAAGGCGGAAGCGAACAGGACGTTCACGCACGGCCAGGCGAAGAATAAATACTTGTTGGGCCGGGTCGTCTTTTGCGGCCATTGTGGCACGGCGATGTCGGGCACGACCTGCCTGAAAGAGTTCCACTACTATCGGCATCTCGCCAAGACACAAATGAAACGGACTTGCGAGCATCCTCACACGCTCATTCCTGCCGACGAGCTTGAGGAGACGGTCTTGGTCCATTTGTACGGCGTTCTGGGCAATCCGGCCGCAGTCCGCAGAGCCATCGCGGCGGCGTCCGGCGATGCGGTGGAAGTTGAAGAGTCTCGGGCGAAGCTCGACCGGATCAGCGCTGACTTGAAGAAGATCGACAATGGTAGGCAGAGAATCCTGGACCTTGTCGTCAAGGACGCTATCGGGCAGGAGCAAGCCGCAGGGAAACTGACTGCCCTCAAGGAGAGGGAAGCTGGGTTGCGGGAAGAGGAAACCCGGCTGGGTGACTATCTGGCAAACCGGCCGAGCCCGGAGCAGATCAAGGTGGCAGCCCAGAAGGCCGTCGCGTCCATCGGCCACGGCAAGCCCTTCACCAAGATGTCGTGGGAGGACCGACGAGCCCTTTGCCAAATGCTGTTCTCTGGCAAGACAGCGGACGGCAAAAGGATGGGTGTCTACATACGCTGGGACGGACAAGGAAGCTGGACGTTTGACATCCTCGGCCATCTGTTCGAGTGGAGGGATTATCACAGGCTCAGTGAGAAGAAGCTGGCCTTCATGCGGCAAGTGCTGGACGAGGACGGGCCGGTCAACGAACGGGGCCAGAAGGAGCTATTGAGTAAAGTAAGAACATCGGAGACGTATTGACGTACTCCATCACGAAATAAGGCCGGCCGCTGGGGGCCAGCCCCGCATCGTAAACACGGGCGACGTGCGGGTGCTCCATGATCGCCAGTGCCTGTTCCTCTGTCTCGAATCGCGCCAGCACCCGCTTGGAGTCCATTCCGGGCTTGATGATCTTCAGGGCCACCTCGCGCCGGACCGGCTGCGTTTGCTCGGCCAGGTAAACGATTCCCATGCCGCCTTCACCCAGGATTCGGAGCAATTTGTACCGGCCAATTTGCCCTCCCGTTCCCTCGGTAAAGGGCTCAAGAGGTATCGTCGGCGTGCCCTCTGCTTCTTCATCCTGAGGCCAGGAAAGCAACCTGTCAATCTGTTCGGGATTCATCCCAAAGGCTGATGACTTATCATCCATTTCGACACCGCTCATCTGCTCGTGGTCGGCATGACCGAGTAATTAACGTATGAAGCACCTGCGCTATAGTATCCGTAGAATCACGCTGGCTTTTGCGGCCGATTCTTCATAAGGCTCAGGATTTCCTGCCATTCGTCGTCGATATCCTCCTCACGCAACACCGTGCTGCGCAGGTTCCTCCTGAGGGCTGCCTTGAAATGCCTCTTGACGGCCAGCAGCATGTTGAAGGCTGTGGATTCATTCGCTATGCCGTGCCGACGGCAAATATCCTTCATGAGCGGTGATTCCCGGTCTTCACGGATGGGCAGGAGCACCTTGTCACGGAACAGATGCCAATGCGTTTGCAGCCCCTGGGCCTCACACTCCGCCTCCGTCTCGGACAGGGTTCGGTCGAGGAGTTCGGACTTCCAGGCGTAGGCGAAGCACTCCTCGGGACTGCGTTCATAGACGGTCTGCGGCAACTCCGGCGGGTCGTGGATGTCAAAGGATACGAGTTTGTCCCTGGGTATGCGTTTGGCGGCGGATTCTTTGCGCCGCTGGTCAATCAGAAACTGGTTGAGGGCGTGCAGCAGGAAGGAGCGAAATCGGCCCTTGGCGGGATCGGCACGCTCCAGCAGCCGGCGATTGAGCACCACCTCATGAAAGAACTCCTGTGTCAGGTCCTTGGCCTCTTCGTTTGGGTGACCTTTACGCCGCAGGTAACAATAGACCGGCTTCCAGTACCGCTCCAGCAGCAGCCCAATCATCGCCTGGTCCTTGTCCTGGTACCTGCTTACGCCCTCCAGCAAGGACCAGTGCGTCGTGAGGAATGACTCCTGTGTTCCTCCCATATCGGTCTGGTCGCTGTGCTTCATGATACTGCGGCTCCGTCAATTGGTTCACCGTCGGCAATTCAAGACTTGCATTATAGCACTGCCACATCGCGTTGGGCCAGCACCTGGGTGTTTCTCCTGAGCGTGCAGACTCACGACCCTTCCGAGAAAAAACGGGCCCGACACGAAAAATGAACAGACTTCCTACGGATATAATTATGAGAGCACCCGTTAGTGGTACGGACGATCAAGACAATGTGATCCCAAAGGCAAAGGCTTGGTATGAAAACGAACCGTTGTTTGAATCTCAGAATGCTGGTCGTGATGATTGCTGTTGTCGTGCTGAGGGGCAACAGTGTTCAGGCGAAGCTCGTTGCGTGCATAGGGGCCAGCAACACGTATGGGTACGGCCTTGCCAACCGGGAGTCTGAGTGCTACCCGGCCCAATTGGCTAAGATCCTGCAGGCGTTCGATCCCACGTGGGAGGTGCGCAACTTCGGCGTCAACGGCACATGCGTCCTGCAGAAAGGTTCACAGCCCTACATCAGACAAGCTGCATGCAGCGAGGCCCGCACGTGTAATCCGGACGTGGTAGTCCTTCAGTTGGGCGGCAATGACAGCGTCGCCGCCAACTGGGTGTACAAGAGCGATTTTCTGACGGACTTTTTAGTACTGATCGACGCATTTGCCCATTTGCCCAGCCGGCCCCAGATCTATGTCCAGTCTCCGCCACCGTTCTTCCCAAACCCTTACGGCCTTAACGACAACATGGTCAGAAGCGAGATTGATCCGCTGATTGCACAACTGCCGGCATATCGCGACGTACAGATTATTGATACGTACACCCCGTTGAAGGAATCCCGCCACCTGCTGCAGGCAGATGGTGTTCACTTCACCCCGGAAGCTGCCAGATTCGTGGCCCAGATTGTGGGGTGGACGATTCTCGGGACGTGCGGCACACCCGACTTCACCGGGGATGGCCAGGTGGACATCCAGGACCTGCTCATCCTTATCGAGCACTGGGGTCAGGCAGAACCATCTCTTGACATTGCCCCGCCCCCTTTTGGTGATGGCATGATTGATGCCAACGACCTGGAAGCATTGATGGCGTACTGGGGACGCGAGGTAGGAGATCCCGCTTTGGCCGCCCATTGGAAGCTGGACGAGACTCAAGGGCAGATCGCCGCTGACAGTGCTGGGGTCTGCGAGGGCACGCTGGTTGGCAGCCCTGTCTGGCAGCCAACAGGCGGAAGAATCGCCGGCGCACTGCAGTTTGGCGCTGTCGGGGACTGCGTCAGCACGCCCTTTGTTCGCAGTCCGTCGGATGGTGCCTTCAGTGTCTTTGCCTGGGTCAGAGGCGGCGCACCGGGACAAGTGATTCTCTCCCAGGCGACCGGGGCCAACTGGTTGGCAGTCGGAGCGGAAGGCTGTTTGGCGACAGAGTTGAAACAAGGTGGTCGCCAGGGCAAATTGCTCACGGCCACCACGACCATCGCGGACGGTATCTGGCACCGCGTAGGTCTTGTTTGGGATGGCTCGAACCGCATTCTCTATGTCGACGATGTGGAAGTAGGCAGAGACACACAAACCGGCTTGGCGGCCTCAACAGGCGGCCTGAACATCGGAGCGGGCAGCACTCTTACCCCGAACACCTTCTGGTCGGGCCTGATTGACGATGTGCGGATCTACAACCGGGGGGTGAAACCGGTCTCCCAGTGATCACCCTCGAACGTTACTGCCGGCGGTGTGATTGGGTCTCCAATCGCAACGTGTCGCGATTGGAGGGCGTTCCGCCGGATCAAACCAACCATCATCAACGGAGGTACTGCAATGAATTCACAAAGATGGGGAATTGCCGTGGCACTCGCGGTGTTACTGCTCGGGTCACTGGCATCTGTACCGTGGGCGACTGTCACGGCCAACGAAGGCGGCGTCAACCCAGGCAATGTGCCCTGGTCTGACCTGTCGTTGGAGGGTATCTGGACGACCATGACACCGACGCCTGCCGGCCGTCCAGCCATCATTTCGTTGGTCGTGAGTGCTCAGGGTTCCGAGGGCATGGTCTACACTTGTGTAGGCAAGCACCCGGAGTGCTCCCTGACCGCGTATGGGCTCTCTCCGCAAGCCGAGCGCGTGTCAGATTTGCTCGGATATCTGGTGCGAACGGGGACGAATACCTTCCGCTTCAGCGTGGTCTGTCACGGGATCAAGGGTGGTGGACCCAAGGTCTTGGATGTGGGCGAGACCCTCTACATGGTGGTCCTGGCCGGTACGGCGGAACTCGTGGACGGCAATACGATGCTCATGCGCGAGTTCACGTATGCTGCTTATACCCCTGCCCAGGATCTGGATGGGGACAGACTGCCGGATGCAGGAGCCAAGCCGGCGGTCTGCGCCGCGCTGCCACAACTACCATTCAAACGCCTGCCCATGTTTGCCTCCTGTGAGCCCACGCTAGTGCCCCAGCCGACGAAGCCATAGACTCAAGCGGCCACATCCTCTACCGGTCCGTATCTCTCGGGGCTGCGGAGATCACACGCAGCCCCTTTCAACTGTGGGCGGCCTTGGCCCTGCTTTCGCGGGTGAGATGCCCGCAATACATACGGGTAAGATGCCCGTGCTAATATGCTCTTACGGGCACACTACGAACCTGCAACGAACGGCGCCCGGTACAGGCCGAAGCCGGAGAGCGTTGGGCAGACACGGGAATCCAGGATGCGCAGCCGCACTCTGGCGGTCGTGACCTCCGGGAAGCGAAGCAGCCGCTTATAGCCGACCGCCGTGCCGCGAGCGAACTCGTTCCAATTGCTCCCATCCCAGGCTTCCAGTGCGAAGCTGCTGATGCGCTGGCCGGTCGCGATGTGCTCGGCCAACTCCGCCACGTTGAAGGTGCGAGCCCCGCCCAGATCGAATTCGATCTGGGCCGAGGTCGTCCAGTCGTCCGTCATCCAGTACGTCTCTTTGTTGTCATCGGCGATCTTGCCGGCGGCGAACGTGGGGTCATTGCCTCTTACGCTCGATGCCTTCGCTTTCGATCCCTGAGCCAGGTTCTTGTCAAAGATGTCGTTGAGGGCCTGGCGGAACTCGCGGAGACGCTGCACATCGTTCTCGTGAATTAACCCGCGCCGGTCAGGCGGGAGGTTGAGCAGCAGCACACTATTGTAGCCGACGGAGCTGAAGTAGATGTCGAGGAGATGCTTGACGGGTTTGACCTTGTCATTCTCCTTGGCATGATAGAACCACCCCGGACGGATCGAGACATCGGTCTCGGCCGGATACCAGACCAGATGATCGCCGGCGCCAAGGGCTTCGAGGCTGCCCAAGTCCTTCGCCGTGGCCTTGATGAAGTCAAAGGGCTTCTCGTTGCGGTTCATCACGCTCCATTCGCTCTCGCGGGCGTAGCCGCGCTCATTGCCCACCCAGCGGATATCGGGACCGTTGAAGATCACCGCCTTGGGCTGAAGCTCATGCACGAGCGCATAGTAGCCGTTCCACTCGTATTCCATATTCTTGGCGTTGGGGCCTTTGGCGCCATCGAACCAGACCTCGGTGATCTCGCCATAATTGGTGAGAAGCTCGCGAAGCTGGTTCTTGTAGTAGCGGTTGTAGGCCTCGGTGTCGCCGTAGGTGGGCTCGTGCCGGTCCCAGGGGGACAGGTAAAGTCCCAGTTTCAGGCCGGCCGCGCGGCAGGCCTTGGCCAGCTCTCCCACGATGTCCCCTTGGCCGTCTTTGTAGGGACTGTTCTTGACCGAGTGCTCGGTGTACTTGCTGGGCCACAGACAAAAGCCGTCGTGATGCTTGGCCGTGAGGATAATCATCTTCATCCCGGCGTCCTTGCAGACCTCGGCCCACTGACGGGTGTCGAGCTCGGTCGGATTGAAGATCGAGGGGCTCTCGGTCCCCTCGCCCCACTCTTTGTCTGTGAAAGCGTTCACCGTATAGTGAATGAATCCGATGAACTCGAGGTCCTGCCAGACCAACTGTCGGAGCGAGGGACGAACGTTGGCTGCCCGCTGGATCAAGTCCTTCTTCGAGTCGCTCGGGGCGGGCTTCGATCCGTCCACGATGTCGTACACGCGGACGTAGTCCACTGTGAAATAATCCGGCAGACTTGCCTGGGCGATATCGCCCCCCCACTTGCCGATCTCCTCGGTGAGCTTGGCCCATTCCGAGACCTGGGAGACGCCGCCCGCGCTGGTCCGCCAACTTTCCAGGCCATCCACGTAGAACACATACTCCTCGGGCGTCCAGTACAGGCCGAAGGTATGGGAGCCTTCATTCAGCCCCGGGACGCTGAATTGCAGGCCCGCGCTTTTATGGTCTTTGCCGTAGCCGTCCCAATGCAGATTCTGGGTCGTGCGGTCGTCCCGCCAGGGCTTTTCCATGATGTCGATCTCGGTCCCATCGCGGCCCCCCTCCCCGACTTTACCTACCCCACCGGCCATCATCCAGAACGCGGGCCAGTGCCCCGGCTGCTGTGGGAATTGGCATCGGCACACCCAATACCCATAGCGGTGCTCGAATCTGCCTTTGGTACGAACGGCACCGCAGGTGTACCGGTCACCATCCTTCTTGATCCGCAGGATCAGATTTCCCTGGCCATCCAGGTAGGAGTCTTCCTTGACCCAATACCCGTCGCGTCGCTTGTAGTCGCCGAGTACCTCCCATTTGGATGGGTCTATCGCGCTGCCCTGGAATTCATCGCTCCACGCCAGTTTCCAGATCTTGCCTTCCGGCAGCGGCGGCAGAAATTCATACAGGAGGTCCTGGCCCGCGTCAGACACCGCCGCAGGCCACGCCAGGGAGCAAAAAGCGACAAAGACCGCGCATACAACCGGATGACGCGACGATTTGTTCATGTCTACTCCTCCCGATCAACTCTGTGCGGTTCTGATGCGGCGCGTGGCCTGCAGGCCCGAGGCCACGGTGATCACCACCATGAGGGCAAAAACCACGAGCGTGAACCAGTGTCCCCACGCTGCGGGCACGTGGGCCACCTTGATCAGCACCGTTCCAATCGCGAAGACCTGAACGAACATCTTGATTTTGCCGAGTCGGACCGCGGCGAAGTTGATGCCGTGTGCCTCGGCCCATTGGCGCAGGACCGTGACATAGGCTTCCCGCGCAATGAGAATACCGGCGACGGCCCAGTGAACGATCCGCAAGGTGGCGGGTCCCCAGTCAAACAGCTTCGGGACTCCGATAATTGCGAAACAGAGGAAGGCACCACAGACCAGGATCTTGTCCACGAGCGGGTCGATCATCCGGCCGAACTTGCTGGTGGCGTTCCACCGGCGCGCGATGTGGCCGTCGACAACATCCGTCAGTCCCGCGATCACGAACAGAACAAAGGCGACGTCTAAGAAGAAAGACGGACGATCCGCGATATAGGGCCAGTACAAGACCATCGCCAGGAAGATGATGGTCAGCCCTAACCGCACGAAGGTGAGGATATTCGGGACATATTTCCACATGGGGACGAGTTTACTGAGGCCGCCACGCGGCTTCAATATCAAATTTGCTCGACCACCAAATCATAGTCCCGCGTTCCAACGACTTTCGCCTCGACGAACCTGCCGGGGCCGGCTGAACAACGCTCGATGAGGCAGACGCTGTCAATGTCCGGCGCTTGTCCGTAGAACCGTCCACGACCGAGCGCCGATTGGCGCCGCCGTCTTCCGTCCTCTGTCCTCCGTCCTCCGTCTTCGACGAGGCACGTGAGCCGACTGCCGGCTCGTTCCTTATTTTGGGCGAAAGCGATCTCCTGCTGCGTCAGCATCAGCTCGTCAAGCCGGGCCTGCTTGACCTCGTCGGGGACCTGAGCCGGCAGTTGGGCCGCCGGCGTGCCTGCCTCCGGGAAGTAGGTGAACGCCCCGAGGGCGTCGAATCGAGCCCATTGGACGAATTCCCGAAGTTCGTTGAATTCACCCTGGGTCTCTCCCGGAAACCCGACGATCAGCGTTGTGCGTAAGATAATATCGGGCATAGCCGCACGGAGCCGCTCGAGGAGCCGACACAGGTCCTCTTTCCTGTCGGGCCGGCGCATGGCCTTGAGGATGCGATCGTTGGCGTGCTGCACCGGGATGTCGAGGTAATGCACGATCTTCTCGCTCCGCGCGATCATCTCGATGAGACGGTCGGTAATGCCCGTAGGATAGGCGTAGAGCAGCCGAATCCACGACAAACCGGGGATTTGCCCCATCTCCTGCAGCAGGGAAACCAGACCGTCCTGGAGTTTCAGGTCCCGGCCGTACAGCGTCGTGTCCTGTCCGATCAGGTTCAACTCCACCGCCCCCGACCCCGCCAGTTCGCCTGCCTCCTCGAGCACCATGGCCGGCGGCTTGCTGCGGAACGGGCCGCGAATCATGGGAATCGTGCAGAAAGAGCAGCGATGGCTGCACCCTTCGCTGATCCGCAGGTAGGCACTGTGCGCGGGTCCGATCCGCAGTCGCACCCGATCATCCGCGATCGCGTGGGCCAGAGGCGCGTGATAAACCCGCGCTTCGTCGGAGGCCAGCGTATCCCGAACGATCCGGACAATGGCGTCGCGGTGCTCCAAGCCGACCACCGCATCCACGCCGGCCGCCTGCTCGAGAAGTTCTTCGCCCAGGCGCTGGGACAGACAGCCGGCCACGATCACCTTTTGTACATTGCCCATCTTCTTATTCGCAATTGCCTGTCGGGTCGCCTCCAGCGACTCGAGTTTCGCGGGCTCGATGAAGCCGCAGGTGTTGATGATAACGACGTCGGCCCGTTCGGGCGCGGCCGCAATCAGAAACCCTGCCTCGGCCAGGTGGGCCAGCATTTTTTCACTATCGACCACATTCTTCGGGCACCCCAGCGCCACGAAGCCCACGGTAACGTCTTTTGGCTTTTTGCCTGCCATATAGCTTTATCTTAGCCCCAGCGGCGTATTTGTTCGCCAGAGAATCCGGACCCGATCATAATTGGCATTTTCGCTAATCCAACCGAAATCGGCTTGACGATAAGAAAAAGTGCAATAGAATTCTTCCTGCTGCCGTCTACCTGCGCGGAAAGGAGGTTCGAGGGGTAGAAGAAACGTATGTGGAGCCCTACGTCTCGTGGGTGAAATCGACGGGTAAAGGCCTATGGGGAATGACAGCCGCAAGATCTGCCGCCAGGAGAGATTGTTTGTGGCTTTCGCCCTTTGGGCCGCCACGCTCCTGGGGGGTTGTCATGACTGGCCGGACGAGCGCGTCACCGCCATCGAGGCGCAGAATATTTTGCGCGACCTGAGCCGCATCGAGACGATTCCGGATCCTAACATGCCGCGGCCGGAGATCTACAAATCGCCACCCAAGAAACTCAAGCAGATTGTCGGCGGCACGGAAGACTGGAAGCTGATCTACTTCTGCCAATACCACACGGCCCTGGAGATGAAGCAGCTCATCCACGAGCAGTTCGCCGTGAAGGTGTTCGACGAAAAAGGGCAATCCAAAGTCTTGCCCGAATACACGGTCTCGGCGAATCCCGCCACCAACCAATTGATCGTCCGCTGTCCGCGGGAACAGGACGTCGACGCCGTCATGGAGATCATCAAGGAGACGGACATCCAGCCCATCCAGGTCCGCATCGACTGCATGGTGTCCGAGTTGTACGCGGATCTGACGATGGACCGCGAGACCACTCTTATGATCGACAATCTGTTCGGCGAAGGGATCGCGCTGGGCGGCAGAGTGGATGCGCAGGGCAATCCGCTTCCTGCCTTCCCCGGCGCCGCGTTGCGCGATCCGGCCCGCGCCCGGTTCGGTCTCAAAGTCGGCGTCAAACGCGATGATTTTCAGGCCCTGGTCGACCTGCTGGTCTCCCGGGGGTACCTGAAGATCTTGATGAATCCGTCCCTGGAAGTCCTCAATGGGGAGAGCGCCAAGATTCAATCGAAGCAGCACGTGCCCTTGCAGCAGATCTCCCTGCGGTACGGTCCGACCTCGGATGCTCTGTTTGAGACCCGGACGGAGTACTACGATGTGATCGACTCCCTTGAGATCACGCCGCACGTCTTCGCAGACGGCTTCATCGGCATGCAGACCTCGGCGCAGATCTCCGCCTACCTGACGCCGGAAGGCATCAAGCAGACGCCCATCGTGACCGAGCGGACGATTACGAACAAGGACAACCGCATCCGTCTCGGCGAAAGCCTGATCATCGGCGGCATCCGCAAGAGCGAAAAACGCGACGTGATTCGTGGGGTGCCCATCCTGAAAGACATCCCCGTGCTGAACCTGCTGTTCTCCGGGCGGGATTTCGAAGAGCGGGCCACCGAAGTCATCTTCATTTTAACGCCCAGCATTTCCACCGGCGGCAAGCCGAACCAGGACATGGTCGACCTCTTGAAGGAGCGGCACTCCTCCCCGATGACCCAGAGCTTGCCGGAAGCCGTGCTGGATCCCCTGGGCACCAAGGCCCGCCGGGACGAGGAGGAACGGCAACTCCTGCTGGCCCGCTCGGCGAAACAGGAATCGGAGGCGGAAATGACGGCGGCCCGCCTGCAGGCGATCCAGACCGGTCAGCAGGTCGAGGACCTCGAGGCCCAGCTCGAGCAGAACAAGGCCCGCATGGCGCAACTGAGCACCAAGGCGCAACTGGCGCAGGCGGAGGCCCAGAAAGCGGCCGCGGAAGCCCAGCAGGCCCGAGCAGAGCTCCAAAAAGTCAAAGAGAAGCCCGACAAGCCGCCGGAGCCGAAGGAGCAGGCCGAAAAAACGAAGGAGCAAACGCCCAAACCCAACGAGAACAAGGACAGTAAGCCCGAAGAAATTGCGAAGCCGTCCGGGGAGACACCGACCCCCCAAGGAGGTGCGACGAATCCCCAGACGCAGAAGCAGAAGTAGGACTTCTGCACCCCATCAACAAGAGGAATCCGGGCCGTGGGCGAGGCTGGAGGCGCTGGTGCGGCCCTGAGAAGTATTTGTGGCTCAGGAACACGTAGACTGACTTGTATGGAGGGTCGCACATGGACAACGCCAGTAACAGTAACCCCAAGCGCAGTGGGCTCATCCCTTTGGACGGTGGCGCCGGTGAACCTGCTCGACCGATGGAAGCCCAGGTCGCTGCGCCGCCGAACGTTTCGCGGGCCCCGCTGAATCTGGGCCGAGGCGTCAGCACGCCGGCAGCTCCCGCGGCCCCCAAGCCCGCCATTCCCCGGCCCGCGCCGGCAAAACCGACGGCGCCAGCCGCTGCCGCGGATCGGATCACCGCCTGCAAGACCTTCTTCACCAAGATGCACCCCGGCGCAATTCATTTTCTCGATGAGCAGATCGCGAAATGGCTGTCCGAAAACCCCCAAGTTGTGATCAAACACACCAATGTGCTCCAAGGTGAAATCACGGAGAAGAAGATCGAGCAGAATATCGTGATCGTGGTCTGGTACTGATCCCGTCCGGCAGAATCGAGTTTGTCATCTCCAGCAGGCGGTTAGTCCAGCCGCCATAAGTACTTAGCGTCGCTTTCGCGTGCATAAAAGCGTAGACGGCGCCGGGGAGAGTTTGCCCGGAACGAGGTTGACCGGGGTCCAAAGGGGTCGCCCTTGACTTTCTCTGCCCGGAACAATCCGCGGCGTCCAAGCTCCGGCGCCGTTGTTTTGCGCAGAACGAATCCCCTCTCACCCACCCTGGAAAAAACAGCCGCTGGCGCTCACTTTTATCGGTGGACAGGCGAGAAGTTTGCCCGTAGATTATTGGGGTCGGAGTGTTGACAGGTCGTGCAGAACTCGCTAACTTGTTGTAATTTCGCGGTTTGTTTCTGCACGTAGAATGGATCAGAGGTATTCTGGAGGTATTTGTGGCTAAACAGTTGGCGCGGGAACTCATCAACGCCGGGGTGCACTTCGGACACGGCGTCAGCCGGTGGAATCCGAAGATGGCCCCCTTTATCTTCGCAAAACGGGGCAATATTCATGTGATCGATGTCAAGGAAACCCTCAAAGGCATCCTGATCGCCAAGAAGCTGTTGGCCGAGATCGTCTCGTCCGGCGGCGACGTGGTGTTCGTCGGGACCAAGCGGCAGGCCCAGAAGGCCGTGGAGGCGGCGGCCACCCGGTGCGGCATGCACTTTGTCTCGGAACGTTGGCTGGGCGGCATGCTGACGAACTTCCGGACCATCCGCTCCCGGCTGCAGCGCCTGGAGCAGTTGGAGGCCATGGAGCAGGATGGGACCATGGATGCCGAGAGCAAGAAACAGGCGTCCCGCTTCAAGCGCGAGATGCGCAAGATTCGCACGAACCTGCAAGGCGTGCGTAAAATGACCCGCCTTCCCGGGGCCGTCGTGGTGGTGGACGCCCGCAAGGAGTATTTGGCCCTGCGCGAGGCCCGCAAGCTCGGCATCCCCACCGTCGGCGTCTTGGACACGGATTCCGATCCGGATACGGTGGACGTGGCAATTCCCGCGAACGACGATTCGATTCGGGCCGTGGAGATTATCCTGAGCGAGCTGGCCGACGCCGTGGCGATCGGCAAGACCATGGTTTCGGTCCGCCAGCAGGAAATGACGCCCCGACCGCGCCGCGTCCGGTCCCGGCGTCCCATGATGGCCCGCGCTAACGGCGCCGAATCGGCCGCCGTGGCGACCGTCGGCGAGGAAGCGGTGGAGGAAGAAGAGGAAATGCCCCCCGCTCCGGAGAATGTCGCCCCACCAGAGCCCGAGCAGCCCCCCGCCGGCACGTAGCGGCGATTGCCTCCACATTCCTGCAAGAACAAAACGAGAAAAGAATCGGACGGGGCGCAGAGCTCTGAGGAATCTACACAGCAAGATCACGGACCTGACGAAGGAATCGGGGAGATTACCGGCACGGACAGGTCCGACGCTGCTGACAATCTGTAAAACGCAGAACGGGAGTTGACAAGATGGCGGAAATTGCGGCATCAGTTGTGGTAAAATTGCGGAAAATGTCCGGACAGGGCATGATGGACTGCAAGAAAGCGTTGGAGGAGGCCAATGGCGATATGGACAAAGCCATGGAGATTCTCCGCAAGAAGGGTCTGGCCACGCTGGCCAAGCGCGCCGAGCGGGAGACCTCGGAAGGAGCCGTCGTCTCTTGGCAGAGTCAGACCGGGCAAGAGGCGGCACTGGCCACGCTGTGTTGTGAGACGGACTTTGTGGCCAAAAGCGACGATTTCGTGCAGTTGGCCCGCGATATTCGCGACTACATCGGCTCCACTCAGGGCTCTCAGGGGGCGGAGAGCGTCCTGCAAACCATCCTCGCCGGCAAGGCCTTCCAAGAGCTGCTCACGGAAGTTGTGAGCAAGACGGGCGAGAAGATGCAGGTGGGCGACTACGCGAGATTCCGGCTGGAAGGGGCGGGGATCATCGGCACCTACGTTCATTTCAACCACAAAGTGGGCAGCATGGTCCAGATTGAGACGAGCGACGCCAACGTTGCCCAGGCCCCCTCGATCAAACAAGCGGCTTCGGACATCGCCATGCACATCACGGCCAGCAAACCCCTCGCCCTGGACATCGACAGCCTCGATCCCGAGGTGGTCGAGCGGGAAAGAGGGATCTACGCCGCCCAAGTGCTGAATAAGCCGCCGGAGGTGGTCAAAAGAATCGTCGAAGGCAAACTGAAAAAGTTCTACAGTGATTACTGCCTGCTGGAGCAGCCTTTCGTGAAGGACGACAGCAAGACCGTGCGACAGGTTCTCGCCGAGGCCGCCAAACAGGCGGGCGGTCAGGCCAGCATCAAGCAGTTCGTCCGATTTGAAGTGGGATGAGTCGACAAATTTCCAACTATGGATGGCACCAGCCGCGCATCATCCGTATGTGAGCCTCAAGGCTGGGGGCATGATGGCAGAGTGCAGGTACAAACGGGTGCTGCTGAAACTCTCCGGGGAGAGTTTTTGCTTGCCAGGCGAATTCGGGATCAACGGCGCCTCGCTGGAGTCCATCGCGGCGCGGATTGACGACATCTGCAAGCTCGGACCCCAGATCGGAATCGTCGTCGGCGCGGGCAACTTCATCCGGGGCGAGACCTTCTCCCAGAAGAGCCACATCCCGCGGAATACGGCCGACTACATGGGCATGCTGGCGACGATCATCAACGCCTGCGCCCTTCAAGAGACCCTGGAGAAGATCGGCCGGGAGACGCGGGTCATGAGCGCCATCAACGTCGCGGCGCTGTGCGAACCCTTTATCCGTCGCCGGGCCCTGCGGCACTTCGAGCAGGGGCGGGTCGTGATCCTGGCCGGTGGAACCGGGAATCCTTTTTTCACGACGGACACGTGCGCCGCGCTGCGGGCGGCCGAACTGGACATGAACCTCCTCGTGAAAGCCACGAAAGTCGATGGGGTCTACAGCGACGACCCCAAGAAGAATCCGCAAGCGGCGCTGTTACCCAAGCTGTCTTATGACGATGTGTTACGACAAGGCCTGCGGATCATGGATCACGCCGCCATCAGCCTGTGCCGTGACAACAAAATCCCGATTGTCGTCTTGAACATTTTCAAGAAAGGCAATATTACCAGCGCGATCTCGGGTGAGCCGGTGGGCACTTTGATTGATGATTTATGATTTACCATTTACGATTTATGATTGCTGATTTACGAGCGGAATCTCGCCAGAGGCGAAGCCAAACCGTAAATCATAACTCGTAAATCATAAATTCCGAGGGGTAGACGATGGCAACGCAAGCAGTGGTCTCAGAGAGCAGAGCCAAGATGCAGAAGGCGATCGAGGTGCTTCAGGATGAGCTCAAGGGGTTTCGCGGGGGCCGCGCCACGCCCGCTCTCGTCGACCATATCCGGGTCGAATACTACGGCAGCCCCACGCCGCTGAAATCCCTCGCGACGATCTCCGCCCCGGAGGCCGACATGCTCGTCATCAAGCCCTTTGATCCCGCTTCTCTGAAGGAGATCGACAAGGCGATCAAGAGCAGCGACCTGAGCATTGCTCCCGTGATCGAGGGCAAATTCATCCGACTGAATATCCCGCCGCTGAGTGAGGAGAGAAGAAGGCAACTCGTCCAGCAGGCCAAGCAGGCGGGAGAGCAGGCCAAGGTCAGCATCCGCAACATTCGGCGCGACGCCAACAAGAGCCTCGACAAGCAGGCAAAGGACGGGGATATCACCGAGGATGACCGGGATACGGCCAAGAAGCAAGTCGATGACATCACCAAGGAATTTACCGAGAAGATCGACGGCGCCGTGGCCCACAAGTCCGACGAAATCTTAAAGGACTGAGGGGAATCGGGCGGTCTCCGTTCTATTGCGTTCCCCTGAACCCCCGGCCCACAAAGCCGTACCACTGAATGGGGAACTCCAGGTCTGCGGACCTGCCACACCGGACTCCGTTCCCCGAGAAGCTTGTCGCGCGAATGCGTCCGCAAACGAGGGTTTCAAGGGATTGATTCGGGGGTGAAGCGATGCAAGCGCAGAAGCGAATCAACGAGACGGCCACGCCGACCGAAGGAAGCAGACGGCCCAGGAAGTGGCTCTGGGGGGTAATCGGCGTCTTGGTGGTTCTCCTGATGATTCTGTTGCTGGTTCCCGTGGTCCTCTCTTCCCGAGGTTTCACGCGCTGGCTGCAAGCCAAGATCAGCCACAGTACGGGCAGCCAGGCAAGGATCCAGGATCTATCGGTGGGCTGGTTCCGCGGCGTGCAGATCGCCGGTTTCAGTCTGCGCGGGCCGAACGGCTGGATGGAAGTGGACATCGACCGCATCACCACGACGCCTCGTTACGCGGGCCTGCTGACCGGCTCGCTGGCCCTCGGGCGCACCGTGATCGATGAGCCCCGCGTCGCCGTCGATCTGCGTGAGCGGCCGCCGTCCACCAAATCAACGACCGTGGATATGAACGAATTGAACCGGATCCGCGAGGTCGTGATCCGCGACGGCCGCGTCCGGCTCACCGACACCCGCGGCCAGACGGCGCAACTCGCCAACCTCAACTCGGACCTGCTCATCCGTCCGCCCGGCCAGACCTCCAAGTTCAATGCTGGCATGATCGTCCTGGCGGCAGACCAACCACCGGGGCGATTGACGGTCGTCGGCCAGGCCACCCCCAGCAAGAAGACGGGCTGGAGCCTCAAAGGCACCAGTGGCCAGGTGACGGTCGATGTCAACAACCTGAATCTCAGTTCCGTCACCCCCTTTCTCGACCTGGCGGGAGTCCAGGTGCGGGCCCTGGGCGAGGTCTCGGGGACCATCACCAGCGCCATCCAGGATGGCCAGATCGAGAATATCCAGGCCGCGATCACAGGCCAGAATCTGGATATCACGGGCCCGGCGCTGAAAGGAGACCAACTGCGCACCGCGCAATTGAATGTCCGGGCCCGCCTGACCCAGGCGGGCCCGGTCATCGACGTCAATCAACTGGACGTGCGGACGGACTGGGCCGCCGTCTCGCTGACCGGTCGGATCCCCAAGACGCCGGAGTCTCTGTCCAAGCTCCTGGAAAGCGGTTCGGCCTACAGCGTGGCGGGCAACTTCGATATCAACCTGGCGGCCCTCCTCACGCAAATGCCCAACACGATCGGCGTGCGTCCCGGCATGGAGATCACGGGCGGCCGGGCCACGGGAAACATCAATACCATCACCCAAAACGGCCGAGCCACCCTCATTGCCAAGGCGCAGGTGGCCGGTTTGGCCGGCACCGTGAACAATCAGCAGGTCCGTCTCAGCGAGCCCATCCAGAGCACGGTGCAGCTTTCTTCCGGTCCGCAGGGAGCACGACTCGACAGTCTGAACGTCACCGCCCCGTTCGCGACGGTCAACGCCAATGGCAGTTTCCAGCAGATCCATTATCAGGCCCAGACGGACCTGGCGTTGCTCCAGTCGCAACTGGGGTCCTTTGTGAACCTGGGGTCGTATAAACTCGCCGGTCGGATGACGACCGAGGGACAGCTCGCGCTGGAGGAGAAAGTCACGGGCGTTACCGGCACGCTGACCGCGCAGCAGCTTGTCCTGGCGGCGCCTGACGGCAACAGTGTCTCCGAGCCTCAGGCCAATGTCGCCTACACGCTGGGGCTGGACCGGCAGCAGCAGGTCCTGGCGGTACGGAATCTCACCGCCCAAGCCGGCTTTGGCAACCTCAGCATCCGAGACGCCGTCGTCCCCCTCGGGCCGAACGCCCCCGCTCCGCTGAGCCTTGTCGTCCTGGCCGACAATGTGGACCTGAGCCGGCTTGAGCCCTATGGCGTGCTCTTTGCCTCCCTCCCCAAGGAACTCCAGATCGCCGGCATGGCGCAGTCTCGTGTGAACGTGACGCGGCAGCAAGGCGTGTACCGCTTTTCGTCCGAGGCCACCCAGATCCAGAACTTCGTGCCGGCCTCGGCGAATGAACCCCCCTTCCGTCAGTCGCGGGTGACGGCGTCGTTCGATGTCCTCGTCGACCCGAATCAAAAGACGATCGACATCCAGCGTCTGTTGGTGGAGAGTCCCCAGATCAAGATTCAAAAGGGTCAATTCACACGGGCGCGCCGGGACAGCACCGTGCAAGCCCAAGGTACCCTCGACGCCCAGGTGGACTGGGCGGCGGTCGCCCCGTTGGCGTCCCGCTTCATCCCCGGCCAGTTAAGCCTCACCGGCCAGCGGCCCCTCGCGATCAATTTCACGAGCACGTACCCGGCCAACCAGCCGAACGGCCTGCTCGCTCACCTGAACAGCCAGGCGTCGCTCGGCTTCGACCGCGTCACCTACCTGGGCTTCAATTTCGGCCCCACCCAAGTGGTCGTCCGCTCGCAGGAGGGCCTGATGACCATCGGGCCGGTCTCCACGACGGTCAATAATGGCAAGCTGAATTTCGTCGGCCACGCCAACCTCCGGCAATCTCCCGGGCTGCTGACGACGCCCACGCTTGTCCACGTGGCCCAAGGCATCGAGATCAACCAGCAAACGGCCCAAGCCCTGCTGAAGTACGTCAACCCGATCTTCGCCGACGCGGTCAGCGTCAGCGGGGCCGCCAACTTTGACGTGCGGCAGATGTCCATCCCGCTCGCCGCCGGCGCCAGAAACCTGGCCCAGCTCGAAGGCACCCTCTGGATCGACAGGCTCCAGTTAGGGGCCTCCAGCATCCTCAACCAGATCTTCAGCGTCGCCGGCCAGTCGATCCGCGGCCAGACCCTGACGGTGCACCCCACGGCCCTCGTTCTGGAAAAGGGCATCGTGCGCTACGACGACATGCAAATCGATATCGGGCAGAATCCGGTCAATTTTCGCGGGTCTATCGGACTGGATGGGGCGCTGAATATGACGGTCGTCCTGCCCTACACGATCGACGGCCGGCTCGTGCGGGTCGGTCAGCCGCCCCCCGGCGACCGGATCATCGTCCCCTTGACCGGCACGATCAGCAAGCCGGAATTGGACATCCAGAAGTTTATCGAGTCCCAGCTCCAGCAACAGATCATGAAAGGTCTTGGGGAGTTGCTCAAGAAACGGTGATCGGCTATCCCCGCTCAGGCAGACTCCGGGGTGTCGAGCGGCTGCCTCCCCCGCGCCAGCCGTATCACCTGCACCACGATGAAATAGAGGCCGAAGGCGAGCATGGTCGCGGCACAGACGGCCAGCACGATGTGCTGCCCCCTCGGCCCTAAGAGCACCGAGCCTTTGAAGCTGGCCCAGGACAGAACCGTGAGCCAGATCAGATCGCAGGACCAATGGACCAGGGCCATGAGCCCGAAAGCCCCAAATCCAAAAGTGGTTCTGGCCGTGGTAATCAGGGCCAGACCCACGGTGGCCCACCAGACGAGAAAATAGGGGTTGCCTGCCGAGAGGAGAATGCCGGCTACCAGCGGGCTGCCTCCGGTCGCCTGCACCTGCCCGATGCCGGAGCCCCCCAGCCCCTGGAACATCTGAACGGCCAGGAACACCAGGAAACCGCCGCCCGCAAATCCGATGAGAATGCTCATGGAGGGACGCTTGAGCAATCGGCCGCCCCCGAGAAGGAGCAGCAGCATGAGCGGAAACTCCACGAGGCCATGGCCCAGCGCCATGAACACGCCGGCCAGCCGATCGCTCGATCCCATGCCGATGGCGGCCGCCGTCACCGGCCCCGGCGCCAGGGCGCCCGTCAGCGAGATCACCAGGACGTTCGAGAGAAACAGCAGCAAGCGCATGCCGGCAACCACCTATTCCCCAATGATCTTCACCAGGACGCGTTTGTCGCGCATGCCGTCGAACTCGCCGTAGAAGATCTGTTCCCAGGGGCCGAAATCAAGTCTGCCTTCCGTCACCGCCACCATGACTTCACGCCCCATAATACTTCGCTTCAGATGGGCGTCGGCATTGTTCTCCGCTTTGTTGTGCCGGTATTGGCTGTAAGGCTTTTCCGGAGCCAGCTTCTCCAACCAAGCTTCGAAATCCTGGTGCAGGCCGGACTCATCATCGTTGATGAAGACGCTGGCCGTGATGTGCATGGCGTTGCACAGGACGAAGCCTTCGTTGATACCGCTCTCCCGCAGGCATTGTTCCACTTGGGGCGTGATATTGATGAACTCGCGCCGCTGCTTGGTCTTGAACCGAAGCTCGCTCCTGTAGCTCTTCATGTGTCTACCCTTCCAGCGTGTCCGCCCACTCGAAAACCATCGCACCGCAAGGCCCTTGGTATGGTAGTACGTTTAGCAGGTTTTGGCAAGATTTGCCTACTGATGGAGGTAACATCATGAAACGAAAGAAGACCATCTTCTGGGATGTGGATACGCAGTTCGACTTCATGAGGCCGGAAGGTGCGCTGTACGTTCCGGGCGCCGAGGAGATCATCGACAAGATAGGTGAAGTCCGGCGTTTCGCGTTGGAAGACGGCTATTCCATTCTCTCCGATGTCGATTGGCATCGGATGGACAATCCGGAGATCTCGGAGCAGCCGGACATGAAGACCACCTTTCCGCCGCACGGCATGGCCGGCACGCCCGGCGCCGAAAGGGTTGGAGACCTGGGCGATGTCCCGATCGATTATGTCGAAATTGACGAGGTGGACATGGCCCAACTCCGGAAACTCGTGCAGAAAGACCAGTTCCACATCGTGATTCGCAAGCAGAGCCTGAACGTCTTCGATAACCCGAACACGCACAAGCTCGTGGACCTTGTTCGGCCCGAGCACGTGATCGCGTTCGGCGTCGCCCTGGATTGCTGCGTCTACTATGTTCTTACCGAGCTCTCCAAGCACAAGGGAGTGAGATTGTCATTGCTCACAGATGCCACCAAAGGATTGCAGACGCGGCCGGACGAGGAGGTGTACGACGAGCTGCGCCGCCGCGGTGTCGAGAGCACGACTTTTGAAGAGATACAGAATCGGTTGTCGGTAGTCAGTAGTCGGTAGTCGGCTATGGGCCAGCAACTGACTACCGGCTACCGACTACTGACTACCATCAGGTGACCATCATGTGGCTGATCCAGAGTACGCCGGCACTTTTCACGGACTTCTATGAACTCACGATGGCCCAGGCGTACTTCGCGAAAGGAAGGCAGGAGACGGCCTGTTTCGAGGTCTTTGTGCGGCATCTGCCGGATCATTGGGGCTTCTTCGTAATGGCGGGCCTGCCGGAGGTCCAAAGCTACCTGCGGGAATTCCGCTTCGCGGCAGAAGACCTCCAGTACCTGCGCTCCCTCGGGAGGTTCCAGGCGGATTTCCTGGAACATCTTGCCGGGCTCGAACTGAACGTGAGGATTCGTGCTCTGCCGGAAGGCACGGTATTCTTTCCGAACGAGCCGATGATGGAGGTGAGCGGCCCGATCCTCCATGCCCAATTGCTGGAGACTTACATCCTGAACATCCTGGGCTTTTCGATCATCGAGGCAACGCTGGCTGCTCGGACGATGATCGCCGCCCGTGGCATCCCCGTGATCGATTTCGGCCTCCGACGGTGCCAGGGCCCGATCTCGTCGATCCGTGCGGCGCGCGGGGGACAAATGGCCGGCTTTGCAGGCACCAGCAACGTCTTTGCCGCCCGGCTGCTGGGCCTGCCGCCCTCCGGGACGATGGCGCACTCGTTCATCGAGGCCCACGAGTCGGAAGAACAGGCCTTCCGCGATTTCACCGAGATTCACCGTGAGAATACCATTCTGCTCGTGGACACCTATGACAGCAGCGAAGGAATCAAGACCGCCGCGCGCGTAGCAAAGGACTTTCAGCAGAAGGGCGTCGAGATTCGCGGCATCCGGCTGGATAGCGGTGACCTCGTCGAATTAAGCAGACTCGCACGAACGTACTTCCAACAAGAGGGCCTGGAGTTTATGCGAATTTTAGCCAGCGGTGACCTGGATGAATTCCGGATCGCCGAGCTGCTCCAGGCGGGCGCCGAGATTGACGGCTTCGGCATCGGCACGCGCTTCACGGTCTCCCAGCACGCCCCGGCCATCGGCATCGTGTACAAGCTGGTGCAGTACGGGGACCGCGCGGTGTACAAGACCTCGCCCGGGAAGGCAACGCTTCCGGGCCGCAAGACCGTCCTCCGCCAATCTGAAATTCGAGATTCGAGATTTGAAATGGATGTCATCCAGCCTCTGGACCCGCAGGCGAACGACCTGCTTCAATACGTCCAGGCGGCCGAGCCGATGACAGTCGTGCAAGACCGGCTGAGAAAGGAGCTGGCCGCCCTGCCCGAGTCCGTCAAATCCATCCGAAATCCAATCATCTACCCGGTCGAATTCGCGGGGTTCCGGGTGCCGCCAGCTTGACTCTCCCCGCCGCACGAAGTACATCGATCCACCCTTGGATCAGATGAAGAAGGCGAAGCCGCGTGGAAGGACGTCGGGACACCTGCGGTTTCGAGGTTCGGGATCGCTATGGGAACAGGATCGAGGGAGAGCTAACGGCGCCAGGTTACGTATTCGACAAAGGCAGAACGAGCACAAACATAAAGGTGATCGCCGAGACGGGAGCAGGCGAATCCGTGCTGGCAACCTTCAAGAACGTCTCCCTGGTACCGGGCCGGAATCAGGGATTCGAGATTGAGGTCGTGAAGTGACCTCGCCTCCGCCCCCGTGCTGGGTCGGAGAACCACAGACTCTCTCTGGCCGGTCCACCATCAGGTCAGGAACGGCCTTCGTTCGGCCGGCGGCTTCTTGACATCGTGACGGGGCAGGGTAAGATGGCTTGGGAGTGTCACTCTGTGGAAGGTTGTTCAGAACAGTCTCAGGAGACGTACTATGCTCGACAAGAAAGCGGATTTGGCCGGCCCCGGAATTGGAGATTACAGCGAGTTGGAAAAGATTCTCCCGCCCGACTACCATTCCCTGCTGTCCCCGAAGGAGACGCAGGTGGCTCTCTACGCCGTGAAGGACTACATTGAGCAGAACCTCTGTAAGGAGCTGAACCTCATCCGCGTCACGGTTCCCTTGATCGTGGACATCAGCAGCGGCGTCAACGACTACCTGGACCGCGATGGCTCGCGCACCCCCGTTCGCTTTCACATCACCAACGATCGGGACAAGAACCCGGTCGATGCCGAAGTCGTCCAGGCCGCGACCAAGTGGAAGCGCATGGCCCTGAAGCAGTTCGGCATGCAGCCGGGCGAGGGTCTGCTGACCGACATGCGAGCCGTGCGCAAGGACTACTTCCTCGACCACGACCACAGCGCTTATGTCGACCAGTGGGATTGGGAGCTGGCCATCACGAAAGACGAGCGCAACGTGCGCTTCCTCAGGCAGGTCGTGGAGAAAATCTGGAAGGTCCTCAAGGGCGCCGAGGTCCACGTCCAACAACTGTTCCCCAAGCTCAGGACGAACCAATACCCGGATTTGCCGGACGAGCTGAAGTTCATCCACGCGGAAGAAATCCTCGACCGATACCCGGACCTGCCGCGCAAGCAGCGCGAGACGAGAATTGTCCAGGAGTACCCCGCCGTCTTCATCATTGGCATCGGCTGGGTGCTCCAGGATGGCTACCCTCATGAGATGAGGGCCGCCGACTACGATGATTGGGCCACCGAGACCACCTCGGCCGGCGGCCCGCCGAGGCACGGCCTCAATGGCGATATTCTCGTCTGGAATCCGGTGACCAAGCGCCGGCACGAATTGACATCGATGGGCATCCGCGTCACTGCCGAGTCCCTGAAGAAGCAGCTTGAGATCTCCAAGCAACTGGACTTTCTCAGACTGCCCTACCACCAGGCGATCGTCAACGACCACATTCCGCTGAGCATCGGCGGCGGCATCGGCCAATCCCGCACCTTCATGCTGCTTCTCAAGAAGGCCCACCTCGGCGAAGTCAGCGCGACCGTCTGGCCCAAGGTCCTGAAGGACATGTGCAAGAAGAAGAATATTCACGTCATCGAATAGGACCGCACACGGCACTGGGGCGCCCGTCGGTGAGGAGGTACGGCCTATGAAAGCGACTCGGCGGAGATTCCTGGCACAGGCGAGTGTGCTTTGCGCGCTGGGTCGAACGGCCGGCCCAGCGTGGGCTACAGGATCAACCAACAGCCGCCCGATTGGCACGGTCCGGCGGTTGACACAAGGTCCGAAGCACCATTTCTTCGGCTACTACGGCATCTGCCCCTGGAGCCAGTCGGGCCGGTACTTGCTGAGCCTGCAGAGCCCCTTTCAGAATCACATGCCGGGCTTGGACGAGCCCGCCGTGATCGGCCTGGTGGACGCGAAGACCGGCCAGTTCTCCGGCGTCGCCAAGACCTATGCCTGGAACTTCCAGCAGGGCGCCATGCTGCACTGGAACCCCCTCCAGCCGGACACCGAGATCATCCACAACGATCGTGACAGCGACGAGATCGTCTCCACCATTCGCGATATCCGCACGGGCAAGACGCGAAGACTGCCGCGCGCGGTCAGCGCCGTCAGTCATAGCGGGCGATATGCCCTGAGCATGACCTATGGTCGGATCGGCCGATTGCGGAAGGTCGTTGGGTACGCCGGGGTCAAGGACCCCAACCCCGAGGCGCCGCACCCTGACAACGATGGCGTCTTCCTCATGGACCTAACCACCGGTCAATCGAAGCTGATCGTGTCCTTCCACCAAGTGTACGAGATGCTCAAGGCCGACCATCCGGAGTTGGCGGACAAGCACCTGTGGTCCGAGCATGCGGTCTTCAACAGGAGCGACACACGGTTTCTCTTCCTTGCCCGGACCTGGGGCCCGGACGGTCGCCGCCTCCAGACCGGCATGTTCACCGCCAATCCGGACGGCTCGGACTTGCGCCAGGTCATTCCCTATGGCAAGAGCGTCTCCCACTTCGATTGGCGAAATGATAAAGAAATCGTCGCGACCTTCAACCTCCGGGGCCAAGGCATGGTCCACGTCCTCTTCACCGACGGCCGCGACGGTTACCGCCCTCTCGGCGACGGCCGCCTCGATTTCGACGGTCACTGCACCTTCTCCCCCGACCAGCGGTGGCTGGCCACCGACCGCGGTAACAGCCGGATGCTGACGCGGTCCCTCCTCGTCTATGACATGCAGCGTGACGAATGCACGACACTGGCCGAGTTGGACATGAAGGACAAGCTGTTCATCGGCGGCGACCTGCGCTGCGACTTCCACCCCCGCTGGAGCCGCACGGGCGACGCGATCTGTTTCGACGCCCTTGACCCCGCCGGCACCCGTCAACTCCACCTCGCCCATCTGCGATTACCCCTGAGATAGGGGCCGGGCGTCCCCGGCGGCCTAAACTGGAGAGATGGACGGGATTCTGTTTTGCGAAGACCAGGCCGTCTGATAAAATAACGGTGTAGACTGAGCAGAAGGCTACCAGGGACATCCTGTTGGCGCTGTTGCCGCCGGTGGTCGCAGCACGTTGGCTGGATGGAGGAAAGTCTTGTGGCAAAACAGAAGAGATACCTGAGGTCGTTCCTGACAGGCACACTGGTGTTCGCCGCGTGGCTACCGGGGTGCAACCGTACCTTGGCGAGTGCGGCCGGTGAATCACCAGGTTGGGGACAAGAACGGTTGAAAGGGTCCGAGCGCGCGTACTATGTGGACCGGGTGAATAGGATCCTGGAGGCCTGGCGCGGGATGACCAGACAGACCCAACGCAGAAATCCCGCCGAAACCGAGAGCCTTCCCTATCTCTGCCTGGTGGTGGACACCGACAATAGAGAGCTTGGGGTGGAGAGTGACGGCCGCGTCTTGCCGGAGCATCACAGCAGCCTGCCGGCCGGGATAGATTGGTCGCTGTATCGAGTGGCGCAAGGGGCAAACATACCTCTGCCGGCCGTGAGCCGATTCCGCCTGCCCGGCGCCCCGGCGCGGTCGGATCAGGTTCTCCTCCTCGGCCAGAACGAGTCTCAATATATCTACTTCTCGTTTAGCTCGACGGGCAGGGGCAGCGGCTATGGTAGCATTGGTGCGGAGGATACGGCGAGCGGCGGCGTGCCGGCGTTCCCCGGGGGGCGGACCGCGGGGGAACAGCCCTATGAGTCTCTCGTGGTGAGCCCCGGGGCCTACGAAAGGGCGAAGGCGAGCTTCCATAGTACCTTCATTCCTGTCGAGCCGGCGGTGTTGACCCAGAACAAGAGCGTGTGGCTCAACGTCGAAAAGCTGCTGTACCAGGAGATGGAAAGACACGTATCGCGGCGCGGATGGCAGTTGTCGGAGCTGAGGATTGACTGTGGGCCGGACTATACCGCCGCGACGGCCCAAGTGCACAGCCTCCGCAAGGGCCCGCGGCCGCTGCTGTCTCGCAAACGGGCGGAGGTGCGAACGGCACTTCGCATCGATTCTCTGGGCAACGACGTGTGGTACGTCAAGAGTGAGTCCGCTCGTCTGGATGTGGAGTTTCTGGTCTGTGCCACAGGAAGCATCCCGGAGTCCGATCAGGCGGCTTTACTCCAACAGGGACGAACCAAGCTGCAGGAGATGCTCGTGATACCGGCTTCAGCGTGGGGGGTACGACTTCCCAACGGGGCCACGGTGGAACTCGTCGGTATCTGTGAGAATCCGAGCGCCGGTCGACAATGGTGGGGTCCCGATGGCAGCCTCTTGGGGTATGCCCCGTACGCCACCCGCGAGCTGCCCTGTCTTTCGGAGAATCACGCGATCTACGACATCGTCTGGCGTGTGGACCCTCCCCAGGATGGAGGACTGCAAATGCGTGCCACACCCGAAGGATTCCGGGTACCCAATCATGGGCAATTTCGCGACCGTTACGGCAGCAGGATCGACCTGGGATTGGACCTCAGCGGTTACACGTTCGAGCCCTCCCGGGAAAAGGCGACGCTGGAATTCATCGTAAGGAACGCCCAGGGCGAGCCCGCCGCGGTGACTTTCAAGAACATCTCTCTGGTGCGCGGCAGTAATCAGGGCTTCGAGATCGAAACCGGGAAGTGATCTCCCGTCCCTCGGGGCCGCTCTACGGAATCTGCAGGCACGTGACCGCTCACTTCGTTTGTCCGCCGTTCCCACAGTGATCCGCTTGATTCCTGTGCTTCCTCCGTGCCCATCTGAACGCATTGTACGAGTGGAAAAGGCGGATTCCCGGTGCGCGGGGCGGATTTCGAGATCTGCCCAAAACGGCCAAGTACCTGGCGTTCGATCTCAGTGGCCACAGTCTGGGAGTCAGCCACACCCGGAACGGCGGGCCTTTCCAGCCGTCCCACCACCCCGCACCGCAAAGACACGGTGTCCGGTCTTACAGCTCTACCGACGTTAGCCCGCATATTTCATCGGGGTCGGTAAACCCTGCGGACGGCCGAATTCACGACAGGATGTGACCAAATATGATTTCCCGGCCGCCCTCGGCGCACACCACCCCCTTACCCCCGACCCGGCACCAGGATTTTCCCCGCGT
>CAYHAJ010000213.1:0-25589 GCA_964354535.1 uncultured Pirellulales bacterium | reverse complement strand
ATCCTGCCAAGATCAAGGTAACCGACGAGCAACTGGGGCAACTACGCCTCAAACGTCACGAATTCCACGGCGAATGGAACTACACCCTGTCTCCACGGAAGTGAAAGTTGTTCAGGTTATTATTGCGCAGTCACTAAGGGTCTACATTGAAATCCGGATGCTGCAGGACGAAGTCATAGGCCCCGTCCCCATCCAAGTCTCCAATGCCCACGCGCTTCAGGCTCACCTCGTCCTTGAGTTTGATGGAGACCCACGGTCGATTCCCGGCCAGCGTGAAAACGTAGGCCTGTCCCGGTGTCTCTCGTTCCGTGTTTCGGCTGACGGTCGTGACCTTGTACCGGTACCCATGGCCGCCCGTCACCGACGTATCCAGGAAGTTGGTGGACCCGGCAATCGGCTTTTCGTTCACTTTCTGGAAATCACCCAGACCGATGTCTCTCCTGTACACGTTGAACGCAACGTCTCCGGGATCGCTCCTCAACAGTCGCCACCCCACATAAACCTCATTTTCGCTCACCGCCAAGGCCACGACACCTCGGTCGATCTTCTCGCTGATTTGGGCGGTGGCAAAGACCGGCCCTACAACCACCAGAAGCAAAACGGTCATCTCAGTTCTCTTCTTCCTACGGGACATTCGGCACACTCTCTTGCGGCAGATAGCCGCGAACATGTCTACGAAACGTGGCAAGGCCAGAGTGACTGTACCCCAACCATCGCTCGGAATGACTACTCTACTCGAAACCGCCGACAACATCTACTACCTTGCTCATTCCCTTCAAGGTTCCTGCCAGGGCGACAGCAACCCGCGAATGCTGTAGCTGAAATTGAACTGCCGGCGCAACGGATTGGAGAACGATAGCCATCGGGTGATCGTCTCGCTCGGATCGAGACGGCCATCGCCCAGCAGACTCGTCACATCAATGTACAGGTAGCCCTCTGCCGTCCTGCCACTGCCACCCACCAGCGTAACCGACGGATCGCTGATCGCCTTGATTACGATCCAGACCGGGCCGTAAATGGGCGTCGGCGAGGTATTGGTGATCGTCATCTGCATCTTCGTCTGCAGCGTCCGCCGGTCGTAACTCATCAGACCCAGGGAGACACTCACCTGCGAATCCACCGCCGTCGGAACTGGCGGCGAACTCAGCGTGGTGATCGTCACCGTGTCCGGCACGCTGTCGACCGTGCCGTCGTTCACGATCAGTTGGGCCACGTACGTACCGGCCCGGTCCGCCACAAACGTCGGGTTCACCACACCGGGGTCGGAAAGCGCGGCCACGCTGCCCGCCGGGACGGTGACCAGCGACCAACGGTACGTCAGCGCGTTGCCGTCCACATCACTCGACCCGCTGCCGTTCAGCGAAACCGTGGAGCCCACGGACACCGACTGATCCGGCCCAGCATTGGCCACCGGCACCGTATTGACCACGGGCCCAGTGCCAAGAATCATGACGTTGTCAATCACAACCCGACTGTCGACGTCGCCGAAGCCGAGCAGGTCGAAGTACAGGGCCACGACGGTTCCAGCGGTGATATCCGAAAGATCAATCTGAACGGTCACGGGACCGTCCCAGGGCAACACGTCGCCGGAAGCCGACAAGCCGGACACGGTCACCCCGGCACCAACATACGTCGCACCGGACGCCTGAACGTTGAGCAAGGCGTCCGTAGCGTCCAGCCCCAGAACGGTGCCGCCCAGGGGGGTCATGGTGACAGGGTCCAACAACGCGACTTCAAAGGTATCGGCGGCCCTCCCCGCGGTGTGACCCAGGTTGAGCCCGGCAACGGTGAACTGGAGTATCCCCGCGTTTTCCGGGACGAGGAACGCCTGTGCGAGCCGGTCAAAGTACAAGTCGCCCTCGGTAAGCACGGCCGCCGCATTCTCGACCGAGGCCAAGCCGCCAAGCTTCCAGCCGAAATCAGGGTCGGTCGGATCGCTCACATCGAACCGTCCGTTGGTGATTCCTACTGATACCAAGTCGGAGAAATCGCCGGCTGTCCCGGATTCACCGGCCCGGGTCTGGATCTGATCGAGCAGGGCCCTCCAATCACTGTGGTCGCGGATCCCCACCGTGCTGCCGGGCAGGTTGAAGTCCCGCTGGTACATGGCCAGAGCAGCGGTGATAGGCAAATCGCCGTTTGGCTGCAAGCCCAACGACGCCTGGAGCAAGGCGATGTTTCGTGCGTCGAAACTGAGATTCGGGTCGTTGTTGGCGCCGGCCCGCATGATGTCATTGGGATCCACGCTCGTGGCCCCACCACCCGGATTGTTGCGATAGGCCTCGTTCAACCCGAATGTGTGTCCGACCTCATGGCTGACCGTATTGGCGATGAATCCCGCGAGCGTTGCCGTGCCATCCCAGGTGAGATTGATGGAAATGCCAAAGTTCCCATCGTTGCGCTCCATGCGATTGAGACCCTCGGCCAAAGCCCACTGCTTGCTCGCCTCGCTCAGGTCGGCCCCCGTGGCGATGTGGGTCCGCAGGAAGACGGTCCACCGGTCGAAATCCGCCGCCCCGTACACGATGCTGGTCCCGGGAGCGTAGGCGAACACCGGACCCGTCGCATTGTCCCAGAATACGTCTCGCCATGCCATGGTCACATTGCCACCGGTATTGACCAGGCTGATGCCCGGATCGGGGTTATTCACCGGTTGATAGTCCGCCTCGATGGCGGTCCGCAGAGCGGTGGCTTGGCCATCCACGAACGTGTTGAGCTGAGCATTGGTATAGGCTTGGCCGGGCAGGAACCCACTGAACGCTGCGGCATAAGCGGCGGACAAGAAGAAGGTACGATCGTCACCATACCCAAGCTCCCCTTCGTCATCGGCAACCCCGGCACCGTCATCATTGACCCCTGCATCGCCGGGCGCCCCGTCCGGCCCCATCACACCGCCACCGTCGTAGTCGTAGACGTAGAAGGACCCATCATCGGAACCCGCCCAACCGTATTCCGACGCATCATCCGCGGTGCCATTGCTGTCGTCGTCCGTGCCTGCCACGCCGGGCCGCGCATCGGCGCCCGGCCCTCGGAACTGCTGGATCGCCCGGATGACACGTTTAAGCTCGTTCTTGAAGCCGGCCAGATCGACATTGAAGGTGGCGGTTCTGGTGGCACGACCGGAGATATCGAGTTGCCCAACCTGCTGGCCATCCGCCTTGATCGTGAGCGTGTCGGTCTTGTGAATGACCTCGCCAGCCACGGTCGTATGCGAATCCGTCGTATCGACGGGATCGAACCGCCAAGTCGTGTCGCTGTTGCTGCCCGTGACCGTCCCGCCGTAGGTGAACTGATTATAGCTGCCCTCGAACGTCGTATCCAGATCGTCGGGCAGGAACAGGTCCACGGTCTTCTCACGGACGACGTGACCGGCGCCATCCATGAGCGTATTCGGGAACGCCGCGGTCCGCCCGGTCTTGGTCAGAGCCTCCGGAGCGTTGGTGGCGGTCACCCAGCGGTACACCAGATAGTGCCGGATAAGCAGGTGCCGGACACCCGCCGCATCGGTGCTCAGTTTGCTCACCGTGATATGGACCCCGTAGAGGCGATCCCGGTTCACGTCCTTGAACCCGTTGGCGAGAGCCGTAAACATGTTGGCATAGGTCTTCGGATCAGCCGCCAGTGTCCGCGAATCGCCGGAGCCGGGCGCGAGCGTGAAATTCTGATCCACCAGATCGACGCTCGCCGCCTTCTTGACCAGGAATTCGTCCACCGGACCGTCAACGGCGATCGTAATTTGGATGTCATGGCCGCCCGCCCCTTCGGCGGTCCAAGTCAGATCCTGATCCAGCAGGTCCGTGCCGCCGGGAACAGCCCCGTCGTCGCCCACGAGCATCGGCAGAGCGATGATCTCCTCCGTCGTGGCCACCTCCGAGACATAGATGTTGTCGATCCATACCTCGCTGTCGATGACATTGAGCGCGCCGGGCGCCTCCAGCTTGAAGGATAGCGTAGCGGTCTTGCCGGCCACCTGGGTCCGGATCGCCGCCGGGATCTGGAAATCGTACGGCTTGAATATGTCGTTGTCGCTGTCATCCAGCGGCATACTCGCCACGAGCAGTGGCGTGCCCGAGTCGCCCGGCGTCAGGTAGATGTTCAACTGGTCGTTGTCGCTCGGGTTGTAGATGCGGGCCTGGAAGCCGATGTTGTTGGCGTTTGACGCAATGTACATCCGGTTGTGAACCGCCTCACTCGCCGTCAGGCTCAAAGCCAGGGCATGCCCCCCGTTGGCGTCCTTGAGTTGGTGCGTGCCGCCCGCCAGCGGCAGCGAGCCATCGATACGACCCCCGTGGAAACTCCAGCCCGGAATGGCATCGGTGATCGGGAACCGCGCGCCGAGGTGCGCGGTGCCATCCTCGAAGTCGCCATTGAATACGGACGGTACCGCCGGGGCATTGAAGCCGTGATTCACCTCGGAGTTGTTCGTGGTCACGGGCACGCCCGCCGGACTGGCCACCAAAGTGGCGTCGTCCATGCCGCCGCCCTGCTCAGACCAATACCAACCTTCGCCGATGCCTTCCCAGACTGCCCCACTGGCACGGTAGACGGGCGACGCGGTGTTGCGCTCGAAGGCCAGGTACCACGGTATATCATTGTACGTCAGGTCCGGCAGGAGCAAACGTGACTTGACATATTCTTGTCCGCCAGGATACGGTAGACGCGCTCGCCGCCGATCTCCGTCTCACTGAGGTCGATCGTGCCGGCATACCAGGTGGTCACGCGTCCATGCGTCCCGCCGATACGGTCATCCGCGAGGAATCCGGCACGGCCGTCCAGCCGCCGGTTGATATCCGCGCCGGCCACCCACCGGCCGTTCGGGGTAAAGGTCAGCCCCGTCGGGTTGGCCAGGACCTGATAATAGTTGTCATAGAAGGCGATGTTCTCCCACCGCATCACGTTCGGATCCAGGAAGTCCGCGTAGTGAATCGTGCTGTAACCCAATAGCGCCGCGACCGCTGCCGCGCCGAGGCCTGTTCCCAGAGCCGTCACCGGGCCGCCCGCGACTCCACCGAGCACACCGCCGAGCAGCCCCGCCAGCCAAGCACCGGGAACATCCAGGGACGCCTGGTTGAAGTCGTGCGGATCGAGCGTGGTCATATGAATATCGTGCTTAGCCGGGAAGTAGGTCCCCAGACGCTGGATGATCTCACCATTGACCACCGTCCCGCGGCTGTGACCAATGAAGTGCATCGGCGAGTTGAACAGCTTTCCGCTCACGTCGGTGTTGAGCTTGGCCAGAGACGCGAAGAACGTGTCGGCGGCCGCCTCGGAGAAGCCGGAGTCGCTGATGTCGGACTCGTGGTACCACTCGGTCACCAGGACGACCGGCTTGCCGTCTTCGACGGCACGTGCGCCGTCGGTCAGGCTGCGATCGTCGATCCAGTTGCCGGTCCGGCGATCATACGTCAGCACGTGTCCCCCGGCGGAATCCGCGATCATATGGGCCAATTCCACGAACTTGGCCGGGGTGAAGCGGCTGTCACTACTCAGCGGATCCAACTGGAACCCGTGCGTGATGACGGTTACGCTCGGATAGGGCGTGCTCGGCACCACGGGATCTACCTGGAATTCGCCTGCGGCGCGACCGGTCCATCCGGCGGCGGTGGCAATCACGCCCCAGTAATAGGTCTGGCCCGCGGTAAGTTTGATGTTCGCGGGCAGAGCGTATTGGAACGTGTCGGCCGGCAGTTCGAACGTGAGAATCCTATACGGGCTGCAATCGGTTTCACCCGCGAGCGTCAAGTCGTCCGGGAACAGCCCCTTGCCTTCGGACATCACGCTTACATAGAGCGTGCTCGTGACCGGTGCGCTGCCGATACTGGCCCGATCCACGGTCCAGCGGAACGTAAGGTTCGGCTGCAGGGCATCGGCCGCAGAGACCCGCCCGAGAGGCTCGGTCAACACCACGCGCGAGGCTGCCTGGGTGGACATGCCCTGGAGCAGGCCGAAGACCGTGATCGGCGTGATGTGAACGCCGGCATTCTGAATGTCGATCGGCCGGCGCTCCGCCGTCCTGGGATCGGCGATCAAGGCTTCGGCCGTCGCGGTCAACGCCGCGGTGTCGATCACGAGGATCTCGTGCATCCCGGCGTAACTGGCGAACAGCCGCGAGCCGTCCCCGCTCAGGACCACGCTCGTCACCATGCCCATATCGATCGGCGTCGTGGAACCCAGGTACGTCGGGGTCCCGGACAGGCCGAACGGATCGCGGACGACGCCTACCTTGTCCCCGCGCTGCCCCGGATACCCAAACACCATGGCCAGCTCCCAATCGGCCACAAAGGCATAGCGCAGGTCCGACGCCACCACCACGTCCCGGGGCGTGAGGATACTCGTGTAGTACCCGCTGTAGTAGGGGTTGTAAAGCGGGCTGAGGTTACCACCTTCGACCTCGGTCATGACCTCCCGGAGCTGCGGGGCGCCGCTGCCCAGCCTGATCGTGGAGAACCGGAGCAGTCCGGGCCCGGATTGGCTGGGCGATCCGCCCCAGGGAGTGAACATGGAGACCCGATAGTAGTACGTCATCGTGGCATACTGCGGATTGCTCGTAGCCACAATCGATTCCGGCACGCTGATCAGGGGCGTATCGGAGAGCAGCGCGCCCCAGCCGGCCGGAGACGGATGGGCGGCGGTGGGCTCGTTGTCCGGATCGAGAGCGAAGATGGTCAGATGGCCGTCATTGGCGGGCCGCGTGCCTGTCCCGACCAACAGACGCGTGCCATCGGCATTCACCGCAACGCCGGTAATGGTGTGGCGTGCCCGCGGCAGGGCAATGGTCCTGATAGCCTGATGGAACGTGGAAGAGTTCGGCCGGATATCTACGACCCAGACCGTCGGCGCCGCTCCGGCCACGAACAGGAAATGGCCCTCGGGATCCGTGGTAAGCTGATGGATGAAGGGATGACCGGACAAGGGAATGCCGTCGATCTCCGGCGTGCTCGGATCGATATCGATCAGTTGGAGCCGGATGGTGTCCACCACCATGACACTGCCGTCGCCGATGGCATAAAGCCGGGTCTGATCCGGGGTGAACACGGTGTCCGTGCCGCCCCAGAAGTCGAACTGCGCCAGGATCCGGTTGTCGGTGGTGTCCGCGTCGAATACTGCGATTCCCGAGCCTGTGCGGCCCACCGCTCCGAGGTTGGCACTGGGAAGCAGAGTTGCGGCATTCGATTCGCCGGTGTCCGGATGCCGGACGACGATCTCGGCCAGACCCAGGATCACGTGATCCGGCACCGTGATGGTGGCACGGGTCATGGTGATCGTGCCGCTGCCCACGTATTCGTTGCCACCCATCTTGAAGATGACGTCAGCGTCCTCGAATCGATCTCCCTCGATCTCGACGACGGCCGGATTCAGCGAGGTCAATTGCACTTGGTCGATGATGGGCCGCAGGTCGCCCGGGTTGATGAACGGGAACATGATCTCGGCCTCATACACCTCACCCGGGGTGGGGTTGTGCAGTGTGACGCTCTGCGTGGCAATCGGCACCGTGTTCGGCCGGATCGTATAGGAGAGCACCGTCAGACCCAGAGACAGGGTCGGCATGATGGGCAGCAGACCGGCTCCAATCGTGGTCGCGATATTGGCGACCATGTCCCAGCCGATGTTCACACCCACTCCCGGCGGCGCGTTGAACCCGATTTGCACGAGTCGATCGGGCTGGTCGGCCTTGGCGGCCAGGTATTGGCCTCCGGCACTGAAGCCCGGATACGGCGGCGAGCTTGTACGGGCGACGCCGTCGGCGCCCACCACCCCGGTCTCGATCAGCAACCATGTGTTGTGCGTCGTGCCGCCGGCATCGGTGAGCGCCAGCTCCTTGAAGAAGTAGACCACATCACCGGGCTGGAAGCCCACATCGTCCAGACGCAGACTGAGCTGCGCCGGAACGTCGAGCTTGACGCCCTGCAGGTCCAGCTCAAAGGCCTTGCCGACATCGAACACGTCCGCGAGCGGCAGTTCGGCCGCGGGCGGCAGGGGCACCGATTCCAGGGTCACGGTCACCGGTTGCGTCAGGGCCCCGGGAGCAATCTGGATGGTCGGACCGCCGCCCGGCGCCTGAACCACGCCGCCGGTGTTGCCCACAGCGGCAGGTCCGGTGTCGGGCACAATCACACGGACCGGCACAACGACCTCGGCGGGCCCGTGAACGATGGTCACGGTGGTGCTGCCCAATCCGACCGCGGCAATCAGTCCATCCGCGGCGGCCGAGACGATGCTCGCATCGCCCACAATGTAGTAGGTCCCCGAAGCGCCCACCGTGACGTCCACGTCTTGCGGCGTCTTGACGAGGAACTGACGCTGTCCCGTGGTCTCAGGCAAGGTCAGGGACGCCGGATACACGTTGAGGCCGCCGAAGCGGAGCAGCAGCTCTTCGGACGTCTCCGCCGCCCCCACGGCGACCGCCGTCGCCGCGGCCAGATTGCCCCGGGTCGCCAGGACCATCGCGGAGCCATCGGCCAGCGCCCGGATCGTGCCGCTCCCGGAGATCAGGAGAATGGTCTCATCGCTGGAATGGTATGTCAGGTAGGAACCAAGCAGCGGCACGTTTTGCTGGTCTTCGAAGTCGCCCACGACCGCCAGCCGATACCGCTCGCCCGGCAGCAGGTACGGCAGGCGCTCCGCGATGTCGATCCGCTGCAGCGCCGCGTTGGATACGTTGATGCTCGGCAGCAAAGGACTGGAGAACGTCACCGGCTCACCATCCGGATCAGAGCCTTGCAGATAGAAGCGCAGGCGGTCGCCCTCGCGGAGCGTGCGTGCCGCCGGCACGGTCAACACCGGTCCCCGGTCGCCCGGGGCGATGGCGAAGGTGATCGCCGCGCTGACCTCGTTGACCCCATCGCTAAAGTGGAACGTGACGTCCTCGAACGTGCCTGCCGATTCGAAATCGGGCGTCCAGGAGAACCGCAGCGTCATCGAATCGAACACGGCGCCCGGCGGCAACGCATCGACCCAAGCCGCCAGGGTGTCGCCGTCCGGATCGACCACGGGCAGGATCATCTCGAGGGGCTGGCCCTCGGCCCCGGTGACCCGCTCCGGCAACTCGGCCAGCACGGGGGCGTGATTCCCACCCTCGACCGCAATCGTAAAGGACTGGACCGCCAGGCCGCCCCGCGTGTCGTAGGCGTGGAGCACCACCGGGGTCTGCGCCTGCGCGGCAGCGCCGGGAAGCCAGGTCACGTCTCCGGTGAGAGTGTCCACGGCCATCCCCGCCGGACCCGCGTAGAGGAAGTACAGAATCTTGACTCCGTCCGGATCGTGCGCGTCCGCGCCGTAGGCATAAGGCTGCCCTACCGAAGCCGTCACTGGTGGCTCACTGTCGAACACGGGTCGCTCATTGTCGGTGGGCAGAGCCGAGACACCCCCGTCGTACTCGATGCGGCGGTCGTCTCCATTGTAGATGCTGATCGTTCGTCCGACCGAAGACTCCCCCGACCGCAGTCGCCGGCCATCGGGCAATTCCGTGGAGAAATCGATGTACCATCGGCCGTCAGGTCCGCGCCCCTGCGCGTCGAGCGGAATCCCCTCATACCCCTGAGCCGGGTCCAGCACCAGGATCAGCGGCAGCAACAGGTCATAATCGCTCGTGTTCGTGATGACCACATCCCAGGAGACCGTACCGGCGCCGCGGTCGCTGCGGGCATTCGTGAATTCGAGGTTCGTGTAGGCGGTGAAGTCGGACACCGCCGTGAACGTTGTCGCGTAGTCCGCCTGCATGGGCAGGCCCGTGGCACCGACCACTTCCCGGCTAACCCGCAGTTGGTACTCGCCGGGATCGATCCGGCCGAACGTCAGCAGCACGGTGTACGTGTCGTCCTCGTAAGAGATCGAATCGAAGGGCACCTCGTCGGCACCAATCCGCAGCAACTCATAATTGGCCAAGTTGGTCACGGACGCAGACTCGGTCCCATCCCCCACGAACATGTCCTGGTCGAACGTCACCGTCACGTACGACAGGGGCAAGCTCACCATACTGTACTTGGGCGGGTAGGTCGCCACCACGAGGGGCGCGGTGATCGGATTCAGCAGATCGACCTGGTGGGACTGGCTGACCAGCACGCGGCCGTCGCGGGTCGTGATGATCACGTCACCGCGCGTGCCCCCGTCGGCCACGGCTACGCGCCGCAGTGTGGCTACGTCCACCATGGTCAACTCGCTACCGGCATGGTTGTTCGCCCCGGTATTCTGCGAGACGAACAGCAGACCCTCCAAGTCCGTACCCGCCTGGCCGAAGGCGAGCGAATCCACATCCGCCTCAAATTCCAGCACGAGCTCGCCCCGGCGGCGCTCGTTGAAGCGCACCACCTGCTTACGGTCCGGCCACGTGGTGGCCCACAGGGTGCCGTCGGGGGCAAAGGCCAAAGACGCCACGCGGAGGTTCAGGTCGCGGCTGAAGTGCGTGAAGGTCCCGGTCTGGGGATCGAAGACCTCGACGCCGCCACCGACACCGGCCACACCGCCCGACCAGACGGCCCCCGCCGCCGCATACAGCAGGCCCGTGCCCGGCTCAACCGCCAGGGCCATCGTGATGCCATCGCCATACTCATGGAGCACGGCCCCGGAATCGGGATCGATCTGGATCAACGGCCCGCCGCCCGTGGTGGCCCAGAGCCGTCCCGCACCGTCGAAGGCCATATTGAAGATGGGGTAGGGCATCTGGGCCCACGGATTGAGGATCTCGCCACCCTCGGGTTCGAGCTTATAGATGTAGTTCCGCCACGGCCCGCCGCTGATCAGGATCGTGCCGTCGGGGGCCTCGGCAATGGCCATAGGGCCGATGTCGGCGTGACTGGGCTCAAAGCCCCAGGCGAAGGCGCGGCCCACGAAGGGGCTGAGGACCTGATCGTACTCGGCCTGATGGAAGGCCGGGGTCGGGGCCGGAATCTGCTCTTCGGCCTCCTCGAACAGCGGGTTCGTGGTCGGCTCCGGGCTCGGCTCCGGGGCGATGCCGAAGTTCGGAGGTGTCGTGTCGGGCACGCTGGCGGCCGCTCCCAGGTTCACACCCGAGCCATCGTCCTCGGCGGTCAGGCCCACCGGCACGGCCTCGCGGTTGCCTGCCACATCCACGGCCAGGGCCAGGAACTCATAGGTGTGGCCTGCGACGCCCTCGTACACGGCCGAACCCTGGGCCTCGGTCACCTGGCGCTGCCAGATGCGGAAGTCGCCGCCGTCGACCGCCACGTAAATCGTCACGTACTTGAAGCCCGAACCGCCCTCGTCATCGTTGGCATTCCACTCGACCAGGAAGTTCTCCGCCTTCTCGCTGATCCGTGTGATGGTGAGCTCCGTCACCGGCGCGACGCCGTCCACCGGCTGGGACAGCTCGCTGGTGTCCTCCGGCGGCATGTTGTTGAACAGCACGCGAGCGGAGGCGCGGATCTGGGCGCCGGTGGCCGTGCCTTCCTCGGGCAGGATCGTGTAGCTCACGAACCCCGCCCCCTCGTTCTGGGCGTTATTCGGACCCAGGATGCCCTTGGTCGAATCCTGGAGCAACTCGCCGGTCAACGGATCGATCGCCTGGATCAGCCAGGTGGCCTCCGCGGTGCTCAGGTCGATTCCGGCGCTGATGCGCAGGATGTATCCCTCGGTCTCGCTGAAATCGAACTCTCCCTGGAACAACTGCCGGCCCTCAGGCACGTGGACGTTGATCTTGCCGATCTTGACATCGCCCAGGCGGAACGACCAGGGGTCGAGGTCCTCGTCCAGTTGGGTGACGATCCGTACCTCGGAAACAAAGGTGGTCGCGTCGGGCGAATTGGCGAAATTGATCGTGTACGGCAAGCGCTGGCCCAACGGCAGCCAACCGGCGGTGTCCATCGTCTGGGGCCCGGTGATCGACGCCAGTCCGGCAACGCCCTCCCCCTCCAGATATTGGCTCAGATCGAGAGGCTGAAATTCGCTGCCGTCCACCGGCTCGGGACCGTTGATCTGGAACGCGGGCGGAATCCCCGCGCCCCGCTCCTCCCACGGCAGCCACGGCACGTAAATACGGAAGGCTTCGAAGTGCGTCTGGTGCGACAAACCGAGGTCATAGTCCGCGAAGTCGGGCAGTGCCGGAATCGGAATATCGTATGACTCCCCGCCGATGGGACACTCGCGGTAGTCGTACTTCTCCATCACCGCAAGAAGGGAAGGATCATGCCCGTACCACGCGCGGATCTTGTCGAAGAGCTCGGTCAGCTTGCCGCTGGACAGAATCTCTTCGCCGGCCGGCCCGAGCAGAATCCCTGTCGACAGCATGGCCATCAGACTCATGATCAGCTCGTGCTCGCGGATGGGTGGCAGGTCGTCGACAGGACGCAGCAGTCCGGCCTCCTCCAGAGAGGCCAGGTACAGATCCCGCCAAGTCCCCGGATCGGCCGCCAAGGTCAGGAGAGCCGCATTCGCCTCCGGGTCGGCGATGATCGCCTGGCGGAGGGTCTCGGCCTCCTGGGAGGCATGCGCGACGAATTCCTCGCGGGTCATGGCCGTGGCCGCGGCGAACACATCGAACCGGAAGGGGACGAAGACCATCTGGCAATCGTTCGGAATAGCCGCGATGGTGTTGTACAGCTCGGTCAGACCTGGCTGGATCTGGTCCAGACCGGCCGGTCCATTGTCCAGTATGCCCTGCTCGGCCAGTTCCGGGAAGGCCCCGTAGATCTGATTGACCAGTTGCTCCCACGCTCGGTCGTGCATTTCCTTCAGGCCCGGGTACGTCGCGATGTTGAAGCTGAAGCCCGTGAAGCCGTTCGCATCCTGATCGAAGAGGTATCCGGGGGCCCGCCACTGCCCATCGGTGTTGATCGACGAGGCGATCTCGGCCCAGGGGATGTCCTCCCGGCCTTCCAGGGCGCCGTTGACACCGGAGAAGAACTGGATGTAGGGCAGGCCGAAGATCATCGCATTGTATCCCATCTCCGGGGCCCCGACCTGGAAGAAGACATACGGCGTGTCCAGATTCGAGAGGCTCTGCAGGGCTACACTATACGTGCCGGTATCCCCGGCCAGAATGATCCGGGGACCGCCGATACCGATCGTCACGTCCGGCTCGATGGCCCGTTCCACCAGGAACCGGTAGGGAATCACGGCAGTGTCGCCGCTGGGGTTGATAACCTTCAGATCATACAGGCCGTGCGGCGCGCCGGTCAGGTCGAAGGTCGCGATGATCTTGGTGCCGTCAATGACCTCATAGACGGCCGGCTCGTACTCCGCAAAGCCAGGGCGCACCAGCTTGATGATGGCATTCGGGTGGAAACGCGCCCCCCGGATCGTGGTCGTCACATACTTGCTGTCGCCACCCACGTCCGTGTTGACCGAGCTGATGGCCAGGGGCAGCAGTTTGGCCAGCAGGGTCACGGGCGTGTTGTCGGCCGGCTCGGAGAACCCGCGCGTCAGGATATAGTAGACGCCCGGCTCCGTGAGTGGAATCACCGCCCGCAGCTCAGCGGCCAAGCCGCCCTCATACGCCGCATCGTAAACCGCGACGGTCGGCGCGGCCCCGTAACGCACGAAGATCTCATTTTGCGAGCTGGCTGCGTCCGTCCGCAGCGACACCTGCAGCGTCTGGTCGTAGGGCACGGTCACCTGGAACAGCCGTTTCTGCCCGGTCGACAGCGTGATCGGCAGGGGCACGCCGAGATGCATCTGTTCCACGGTTACGCTGAGCGTCTCAGCGGAGGCTGTCTTGTTGTTGGCGTCGTATTCGGCCTCGTAGACCTGATTGAAGATGTCGGTGCGGACGATGACACGGTACTGGCCCGGCGTCGCCGGCGGCAACAACGTCGCCAGGGTCAACTCGTAGGTGCCATCCGGAGCGAGGGTACCGCTGAACGACGCCCGGCCCAGGGGCACGTCATGGATGTCCCAGGTCGCGTCTGTCGAGAGGTAAGCGGTGTCCCACCGGGACCCGACCGCCGGCTCGTCGCTGTTGTTCTGGACCGTCCAGTGAAGAGTGATCGGATCGCCCGACTTGCCCTGGGCGGGAATGGTGATGTCCGTGACCACCAGATCGGCCGGTGGTGGCAACTCGATGATCATCGGAACGTCCGCCGCACGGTCGTTGTTGGTCTCGAAGTCCAGCTCAAAGACGCGGCCATAGAAGGTGACGCGGACCGGATCGGTCGCCACGAACACGTAGTAGGGGCCGGTGATATCCGTCGGCGCGCGGAGGGCGAACGTCTGGGTATAGCCGGCGCCCGCCGCCAGAGGCGTCTCGTGGCTCGGCGACCCCATGAACCGGTCGGCGCGGATGTCGAGGAACTCGTCCCGCGACAGATAAATCAGATCGTCCCACTTTGACTGGCTCGGCATGGTGTTGCCGCCGCGATTGGTCACCGTATACTGAACGCTGAAGTCCTGTCCAATCCGGACCCGTTCCGGAGCGAGCACTTGCGTGACCTGCAGATCCGGCGGATCGGCCCGCGTGATGGCAATGACCGCACCGGCAGAATTGTTACCCTCGAGTTGGTATTCCGCCACGGCGCCGCGTGCGAGCGAGCGTTGTGTCCTCCATACGTTATCCCATTCCGGTAGACCGGCATTCTCCGAGAAACCCACCCCCGGCAACCCGAAGCCGATGTCGCTCTCGCCACTGCCGGGTCCCGCCGGGGAATCCACCAGCGCGAGCAGGTAGAACGTGCCCTCAATGCCGTCCGGCAGGCGGACGTCGAAGGTCGCGGTGTATTCGCCGTCCTTCGGGAGCAGGGAACGATGGGGCACCTCGCCCAGATACAGGTCCGACCGATCCAGCGAAGGATCGCGGGATAGGAACAGACGGTCCGGCCAAGTCGCCGCGCGCGTCTGGCGCGTGCCCTCGTTCCTCACCGTGATCGTCACCGGAATACTCTGGCCCGAAATGCCCAGAGCCGGGGCATTCATCACGGCCAGCACCAGATCCGGCTCATAGTACGCGATCTGGATCTCGGCCCGGTACACGTTGTTGGCCGTGTTTTCATAGGCCCAACGGCTGAAGTGGTCCAGCCACCCGCTATTCTCACCATGCTCGGCCGGCCACCAACCGGTCTGCACCACGCGGAGCCTCTCGTCGTAGTTGTCGTCGTGGGCGTCGGGGTGAATATACACGAAGAACTCGCCACCGATCCCCTTGGGCAGAACGCCCTGGACCTGGGCCGTATAGCTCTCGCCCGGCTGCAACGGCTCGGAATGCGAGTGGACCGACTTGCCGAACCAGGAAGCGCGGTCTCGGATGAAGGTGGCATCGGCGCCGATCCAAAGGTAGTCGATCCAGTACTTGGTCCCGATCCAGACGGGATTCGGTCCGTCGTTGCGGACGGTGTACTGGATCGTGGTCGGTTCGCCGGAGCGGTTCTCGCCCAGGACGCGGACGTCCGTGACCACGAGATCGGCCGGAACCGGGGTGACCAGCGTCGGCGCCGTGCCGCGATTGTTCGTCTCGTCCGTCTCGCCCACGCGGCCGTTGCCCTGTACGTCAACCTTCACGATGACGTGCGAGCCGACGGCCGCTGGATTCAGAGTCACCGTAAGACTGGCGGTGTAGTTGTCTTTGGAAGCCAGACCGTTCTCATGCGTAACGGTGCCCAGGAGCAGGGAATTGCCCCTGCCCGGGTCAACGCCGGGGCTGTCCGTCAGCCACACCTCGTCGTCCCAACTGCCGCCGGCACTACCCTTGCCCTGGTTGGACACGATCCAGGTAACAGTGAACTGCTCGCCCCCCAGGGCCTCCGCGGTCGCCTGCACATTCTCCAGGACCAGGTCCGGTTGTGGCACAATCAAGGCGATAATATCGATGGCCCGCGCTTTGTAGTTGTTGTTGTCAATCTCATGCGGATCGTCCGGGTTAACGTTGATCGCCAGGGTGTCTTCGAGAACCACGGCATACGGATCGGTCCACGGCATGATATAGTAGACGCCGCTGGTAAGCCCGGTCGGCAGCTTCACGGTGGTCGTCACGTCGTATCCCGCCCGGTTCACCAGCGAGCCGTGGTGCGGCAGGCTCTGGAGCAGGACGTCGCCCTGGCCTGGGTGCGGCCGGTTCTTGTCGCGGGTGAGCCAGATCGTGTCGGTCCAGTCGTCCACCGGCGTCTCGCCCGGGCCCAGGTTCGTGACCGTGTACCGGACCTCGATGGTCGCCCCCTCGATGGCCTGGGCCGGACAGACGACCTCGGCAGTCACCAGATCGGGCAAAGGTTGCGGCGTGACGTAGATCCGAACAGCCTTGGTATTATTGCCCTCGTTGGGCCATTCCTCGACGCTCCCGCCGGCGTCCGTGGACACGAGGATGTACATGTCGCCCCGGAACCGGCGCGGGATGACCGCCGAGTCCGTCAGAGACAGGTAGCTCGCGCCTGCTTCCAGAGCCGATTGATTCGTGAGTTGCCCGATCACGATATCGTCGCTTGTCACGAACCCGTCGAGCGACAGGTAGATCTTGTCCACCCAGTTCGGCGTGGTCGTCGCGGTGTTGCCCTGGTTGATCACCACGAACTGGACGGCGACGGTCTGGCCGGGGTCCACTTCATCGGGAGCCCCGACATCCAGAACCATCAGGTCCGGACGAGGCCGTACCGTGATCTGCATATTCGTGTCATCGACCGTCGTGTTGTTGCCGTACAGGTCATGCTCATACAGACGGCGGTTGTAGTTCGTGGTGACCACGGCCTCGTACAATCCGTGCGTCTTGACGGGCAGAGTGAACTGCTCCGACCGGGTGTACGTCTGCCCCGCCGCCAACGGACCGTCGTATCGGAACGTCCCCAGAGAAAGGGTGGCGGCGCTGGAATCGCCCACCTTGCGGAGGTAGACCGTGTCCTCCCAGTATCCGCCGGCCACACCACCGCCGATGTTCCTCACGGTCCACGCCACGTCCACGCGTGTGCCTTCCTCTACCGGCTCCGTCGGGGCCGTGATGCCCGTCACGACCAAGTCCGGCGGCGGCGTGAGACTCACACTGAATTGGTCCGAGACGCGCCCATTATTGTCCGTGTGGATGAATTCGAAGGGACCCCCGGTCCGGACGACGAGGTAGTAGTCGCCTGCAATGCCATCCGGCAGGGGCACCGTGCCCACACGGTCATAGCCGTCGCCCACCGCCAGTTGTCCGAGGTGATAGAACGAGCCCAGCAGGCGGATACGGTTCTGTCCGGCGGGATCGGTGGCCAGCCAGATCTGGTCCGTCCAGTTGCCGGTGTTCGTCAGACCGATCCCCCGGTTCTCGATCCGCCACTCGACCTCCAGTGCCTGGCCGCTGAAACCCGGCGCGGGCACGTGCACGCTCGCCACAACCAGGTCGGCGTACGGGATCGGCATCACATCGAACGGCTGGCCCAAGACACCAACGTTATTCGCTTCCCGGTTGTCCTCGAAGACGGCGTTCTCCCGATCCGTCTTGACGAACAGGGTGAAGCGCCCGCTGAACGCCGGCGGCAGCAGCAGTTCTTCGCTGCGCGTGTAGGAACTCCCGCCGTCCAAGCCGCTGCTCCACTCGAACCGGCCCAATTCGCGGTCATCGCCATCGCCGAAGGTGCCATCGGTGGAGGCGACGATCACGTCCCACCAGGCGCCCGAGGCGCTCGCTGAACCCTGGTTGGCGACGGTCCAATCGATCGTCACCCGCGCGGGATCGGCAATCGTCTGCGTGGGCCCGTTCAGGTAGGTCGCCGCCAAGTCCGGGTACGGCGCCAGGATCACGGTCAGGGCCGCAGTCCCGCTGTTGTTGGTCTCGGCGATACCGTCGGCATTGTATTCGAACACTGCGTTGCCGCTGTCAGTGGCAACCGTAATCAGGATATCGCCGACGCTGCCGGAGCCGTCCGGGATCGTGACCATGAGCGAACGGTCGCGGCCCTGGCCCGCATCGATGCTTCCCACCGCCGCCGGGTCGTACGCCACCGTCCGTTCCAGCAGGAGCGCGCCGGTCGTGGTGTTGACAACGCGGACCCGCTCGCTGAAGGAGGTGCTGACCACACCATTGCCGCTGTTTTCGATCCGCCAGTGGATTGTGGTGCTCGTGCCGGACTGGACTGAGTCCGGAACGGCGGTCACCGAGGCCACGACCAGATCCGGATAAGGCCGCAGGCTCGCGACAACCGACGCCGTCGCAACATTGTTGGTTTCCGGCGTATTGGCGCTGTAACTTTCCGTGATGTTGTTCTGGACATCCGTGGTGATCGTGATCTGCAAGGTGCCCGCGCCGGTCAGGCCGTTCGGCAGAGTGAAGACAGATTCGCGCTCCCGGACTTCACCGGCGGCGATGACGCCACCCGTCCCGACATCGTAGGGCACTTGAATATTCAAGAGGGTCTGGCTACGGGTCAGATTGCGAACCACGAGGTTTTCCTGGAAGGACCCGGCCACGACGTTCGTGCCGCGGTTCGCCGTGTGCCACCGAATCGTCATCGAGCCGCCGGAAACCAGAGTCCCTGCCAGGTCTTCAACAACCGTGATATCAGCCACCTGCAGGTCGGGCAGGGGCGGGAAGACCAAGTGAATCTTGCCGGCGGACACCGCCGTGTTGTTTGTCTCGTTCGCCTCCGGTTGTTGCCCCAGCGCGTCCGTCTGCAGGATCAGATAGTAGTCTCCCTCGGCCAGAGACGGGATCAGGGGGACGGCGACCAGGTAGTTGTCGCGGCTGTACTGCCCTGACGGCAACAGAGGGATCGTGCCGGCATCGACCGTCGCCAACAGAGTATCACTGCCCAGGACCGCATCGCTGCTCAACCAGATGCGGTCGCGCACTGCCGCCGGGACGGGACCCGTGCCCTGGTTGGCCACGGCCCAGTCCACGGGGATCGTGTCGCCAAACACGCCCGCGAAGGTGTTCAGGGAGATCGAGCCGACCAAGTCGGGGGCGAGCACGTTAATTCCGGCACCTGCGGAGGCATTGTTCGTCTCATAGAGGAACTCATATACCTGGCCCTGGCCGTCCGCGACAACCATCAGGTAACCCTGGCCGCTGAAGTCGGCCGGCAGATTGACGGAGGTGGTCGCCGAGTAGCTCGCGCCCACTCCCAGCGCTCCCGCATGCCATAGATTGGCCAGGAAGCGATCGTCGGCATTGCCGTAGAGCGAATCCCGGCTCAGGACAATCCGATCGTACCAGCCGGTGGCGGGCGTGGCGGACCAGGCGTCCGTCGTATTCGTCACCGTCCACGTCAGCGTGATGGCCTGGGCGATCTGGGCCCCGGCCGGGGCACTGTCGATCACCGCCACCAGGTCGCCGAAGGGCGCCGCCGCCACGTCCACGGTGGCCGCTGCCTGCGCGATATTCGATGCCGCATCCGTGTACTCGTACACTGCGCCGAAGCCGCTGCCAAAGTCCGTCATGACCATGACGTGGAAGGAGCCCGAGATTCCCGTGGGCAAGCTCCCGGACCAATGCCCGTCGTATCCGGCCCCGGCGTCGAGAGAGCCGGTATGCGTCACATTGGCCAGCAGGATATCATCCGCGGTACCGAAGGCCCCGTCCAATGACAGCACGATCCGGTCGATCCAGGATGTTACCGTACCGCCCGGCGTGCCGTTGCCGGTCGTGCCCACGCCCACATTGTCCACGCGCCAATCGATCTCGATCGGGTCTCCCGCAATCGCGCGCCAGACTGATGCCGCGACAGCCCCGGCCGCCAGGTCCGCGTAGGGCGTGAGTACGATGGTGATCTGCACGTCGCTCCGGCGCGCGTTGTTGTCTTCCAGGTTGAGCTCAAACACCTGGTCGGCGCCGTCGGCCTCAACAAGGAGCCAGTAATCCCCGGTGATATCCAGCGGCAGTCTCCTGTCGGCCGTGGCTGTATAAGAGCCGCCCGCATCCAGTCCCCCGTGATGGGCTTCGCTTGGGGCAAGATGGATATCGTCGTTGTCGCCATAGATCTCATTGATCGACAGAACAATCCGATCCTGCCAATCTGAAACGTCTGTGGGCGCCGTGCCATAGTTGCCGACGGTCCACTCCAAGTGCACTGTCTCTCCACTCGAAGCCGTCACGGGAGCGACAATCCGAGTCACGCTGAGGTCGGCGAACTGGAACTCGCCGGTAGGAGCAATGGTCGCGTTGAGCAGGTACTGTCCGAAGGGACCCTGGCCGCTCAAGCCCAGGACCAGAACGTAGTACGTGCCGTTCGTGGTGATATCCACTCTCGCGATGGTCGCGTCCGCCGGATTGGGATTCACGGAAACGACCTGATTGCTCGCGTTGCGGATTTCGATCACCGGCTGCAATGTGCTGGACTGCGGTAGGATCACTCGTGCCAGAATCGTCTCGCCCGCCTGCACTGTTCCCAGATTGAAGTAATCTTCATCGACGTTGCCCGATTCGCCGGCCATGACCGTGCCGGCGATGGTCCCGTGCCGTTGCGTTGAGTCGCCCAGCAGGGGCGCACCGTACGACAGCCAAGTTGGATCGGCCGCGTCCGAGGAAGAAGTCGTGCCCAGTTGGCCGTGATTGGCCGATGGGGACCCGTCTGCGGCCGCCTGTCCGGGAGTGTCGTTGAATCTCCAGTACCCCGCCAGCCCGGACTCGGTGCCCTCCAATTGCCGCGACAGCGTAGCCTGCAGATCGCTCTGGCTCCGCGCGATGTTCCAGATCCGCAGCTCCTCGATGATCCCACGAAAGCGGGTATTGTTGAATTCGGAATTGCTGCCGATCGTCAAAGGAGATGAAGAATCGACGAGAGGACCGGCCCAGGTGCCTTCGCCCACCAGTGCTCCATTCAGGTAGTTTCTCCATGTGGTTCCATCCCACGTGCTGGCAAGATGGTACCACTGGTTATTGCTGATCGTTCCGCTGTGCCGTGCATCCAGGGCCCAGCCGTTCCGGCCGTCGTTCAGAAGCAGCCCGAACTGTCCGCCATAAACTCCGAACCAGTATGACTGCTTTCCCCCAGGTCCTTCCTTGGCGATAATCGGCTCATCAGACCCTGCATCCGAAGGATAGACCCAGGCTTCAAACGTCAAGGGTCCGGAGAGGTCCAAGGACGGCTTATCGCCTACATATACGTAATCGTCTTGGCCATCAAACCACAGAGACGTTCCACCGCCAGTGCCTGCAAGTGTCAGCCCATTGGCCCCGGCGGTACTGTCGTTGCTGTAATTGGCATCGCTCTCCAACTGCATCCCCCGCGCCACGTCCAACCGCAACTGGTAATCCCCCGGAGTGCCCGACCAATAGTAGTGTCCCACCCGCACGTAATACGTCCCGCTGCTGGCAATCACATAGTGGCTGATGTACGCATCCGCGTCCGGACCTTCGTTATTGCTGCCCACCAGCCCGCCGTCCGCCGCATTGCGCAACTCCACGTAGGGGTCCAAGGCGCTGTCCGGCGTGTCCACGCTCACCGCGACCCGATCCCCCGCCACCGCCTCGAACCGCCAGTAGTCCGACTCCGTCCACCAGTTCCCATCAGGAACCGCCGGATCAATCGAACCCAAGCCCAGCCCCATGAAGTATCCGCTGCCCACCGGGTCCTCGACCAAAGGAAGGATTGTAGCATCGGCGGGAGTATCGTTGTCGGGACCTTCAAGGGTAAACTCGGCAGGCAGGTCGAGCGTGAACGCAAGAACATACGCGTCGCCGCCGGTCCCATTGTCATTGCCGTCAATGGGGTTTCCTGCTCGGTCGGCGAGGATGTTCGTAGCTGTGAACCGGTAATTACCACTGGCCAATGGTCCGGCCTGAAGCCAGAAGCTGACCGTTCGAGCATGACGCGTATAGGCCGTTGGCAGAATCAGGGTAATCACTGTGTCATCAGCGGTGTCGAAGACACCGTCCGCGCCATCCTCGCGCAGATCAAACGCCGTAGGGTCGTTGACCATCTGCGGAGCCATTTGCTCGCTGAACGTGATCGAGAAGGAACTGATCACCCGGTCCGATGTGGCACCGGCCGCAGGTAGTCCATCAATCTGGACAATGGTCGGTGGCGCCGCGTCGGCGAGGTCAACTTGGAGCACGTACTGCCCAAGCGTCCCCGCGCCGCTGTCGGCATCGACGATTGCATAGTAGCTCTTGGCGTCACCGACAGTGGCCGAGAAGTGTCCATCGGCGGCGTTGCCATCGGCATCCGGAACGGCTGTTCCCTCGGCATCCACAAGTTGCAGGCGCGGGTGTAATGTGCCGTCCGAAGGCAGCCATGCATTCATCGTGACGACCACGCCCATGTCCAACATGCCCAAGGAGAAATAATCTTCATCCGTGTTGGCCCCTTCGGCCGCCATCACCGTTCCCGTCATCTTCCCAGTGGCGTGACCGGGATCACCCGGATCCAGGTTCAGGGCATTGGCCCCGGCAGGACTGTCATTGGAGTAGCCGGCATCGCTTTCCAATTGTACAGAGCGAGCCACCTCCACGCGAAGCTGGTAGGCCCCCGGCGTGCTGGAAGAGTAGTACTTGCCCACCCGGACAAAGTACTGACCGCTGATCGGAACCGCATAGCAGGCGATGTAGCTGTCATTCCCCGGACCACTGTTATCGTCGCTGGCCAACGCCCCATCGGCCGCGTTCCGGAGTTCCACATACGGGTCGAGATCACTGTCCGGAGTATCCACGCAGATCGAAACCACATCGCCGGCCAATGCGGAGAAGCTCCAGTAGTCCGGATCGCTCCACCAGTCGCCAGACACCGCCGGATCGATCGAGCCTAAACCCCGTGCTACAAAGTACCCACTGCCACTCGGGTCTTCGATCATGTCGAGCCGGGTCGCGTATTCCCGCACGGCGTTATCCGCCGTCTCGATCTTGACACCGGGCGCATCGGCAACCGTGAAGACGCGGACGAAGTTATCACCGCCAATGCCGTCGCCATTGCCATCCAGAGGCTGCCCATCAAAACCCGCCAGTGAAGAGGCAAAAGCCGTCAGCCGGTACCGTCCGACGGGAAGAACGTCGCCTGCGATATCCAGCGTGATCGTTGTTCCCGTCAGGTACTCGGGGCTGACGGTAAGTGCCTGGAGTACATCGTCAGCCGTGTCGAAGGCTGCATCCGGACCCGCCCGGCGCAGTTCCCAGTTGGCGGGGTTGTTCGCAGGGCCATGAAGGAGGCCCTTGCTGGTTTCCACGATCAACTGGTCGATTGCCGCTGTAACTGAGCCGCCGTCGGCCGGAAGGGGCCGCACTGCGACGATGGCGGGCGGTTCGGGCACTGCGGCATATCTTGCGTTGTAATGGGCGATAATACGCTCCGAGGGGAGGGCGGAATTGAAAACGGCCACTTCATCCAGCGTCCCCGGGAAGTACGTGTGGATGTGACCATAACCCATCGTCAAGGGGTCGGTGCTGGTGCTGGGCGCGCCGGATCGGGTGCCCTGGGCATCCAACCGGCCATCAATATAGATACGTGCGGTGTTGCCTTCCACGGTGACGGCAATATGGGTCCACCGGCCCACCGGAATACTGGAGGTACTGTAAAGATCCAACCGCGACGAGCCATTGTAATACTGCTGGAACAACAAGCGGCCGTCAGTTCCCGGGGCTTCCCAGATCCCATAGTTCCTGTGAGTCGAACTGCCTTTGCCTACCAGCCGCTGCCAGTCCGAAGCCTCCGCCGCCGCCTTGTTATACCAGAATTCGATCGTCAGATCGCCGACGATCTGTAGCTCGGGGACACTGCCTACGGTGATGTAATCATTGATGCCGTCCAATGTTGCAGCGGTATCGTTCTCGTTGACGAAAACGCCTGGGGCGCCGAGGGTAACCCCGTTCACGTACGTGCCATTGAGGCCGTGGCCGGACAAATCTCTCGCGACGGTGCCTGCGGCGTCGCCCAGACGGTAATATGCCACGGGGTGATCGGCCATGATGCCGCCCGTCCAGAAAGAACCGAGACCCGGGATCGTGACCTTCTCCGTCTGATCGTCATAGGTGACGGGCTGCATGCCCGCGACCAGAACAGAGTTGGCGCCAAAGGAGACGGCGCTGCCCTGGGGGTCCACGATCAACTCGTCCATCCCCGGCCCGCTCGCAATGTGGATAGCCGTCTGGGTGGATGGGACCGCCGTGACAACATCATCGCCCGCGCCCGTGGTGACAGCGAACGCCGTCAGGCTTGAAGCAACCAGCCCCCCACCATTAATAAGGATAGAGTCGGCGTTGTCACCCGCCGCGTCATTGGCGCCCACATCGAGAGTAACGGTTGGAATACCCCAGAACGTGACTGACTCGAAGCTGATACCCCCGCTGGTGCCGGAGATTTGACTCCTCCCCGCAGCAGGGCTGTTAATGGTGATGTTATCAGTCCCGTCCGTGGTCGTAAAGTGTAGCCCGCACCACCCTGGACATCCACCGGCTCAAGGCCGGCGAAGGACACGGAAATGGTTGTAGCAGAATCCCTGAGGCGGATGACGCCGCTATCGGCACCCACTGCCTCGTAGTCCATCGAGAAGCGGGACGCGGATGTCACGAGAAGGCTGTCATACCCTCCCGCGCCACCATGGTAGAATATGCTGCAAGTGACAGGCTGTAAGGGATTTACATCAATTGAAAGAGTGTCGTTGGCTTCATCCGTACCGATGATCTGTAGGGTCCGAATGTCGGCCGCACTCCAACTGCCAATTCGCTCACCGATGCCGGTCAGCAGATCCAACACCGGCGTGCCTGTACCTCCCAATCGAAGCGTCAGATTATTCTGCGCGGCGGAGGCCCGAAATACAAGGACCCCATCGACCACCTGAGCAATCCCTTGTGGAGAACCCTCGGGCGGGCCATTCGGCACGCGCAGAGTCGCCACAAGCTGCTCCGTCGTGGAGAACAACAGATCTTCAGGATTTCCAGGCGTTTCTCCTTCCGGCTCCTGGCGGGTAAATGAACTCGCCGGGGCCGGAGTTGTCGTCTCAAGAATCGTTTGGCGAGCTGCGTATGTGACCTCGGAAGACTCCCGCGTCACTCCGTCCTGCGTGTCCCCCAGCATGTCGTCACGGCTGGAATTCGCCGATTCGACAAGCACCGTCATGACCGTCGCTTGGTCCCGGTCTTGGGCCTGTTCCGCAAGGGTGGTCGTTTGGCCCGGTGTGAGATCAACGGGGATCACCGTATCCAAAGGCTGGTTGACCAAGGCAGGAGAACCAACCAGGCTGACCGGATCGGAACTGAGCAACAGTCTCGGCTCGAGTTGCTCCAGGCAAGGCACGCGTACACGTTCCGCGTCCCTCCCCTTGCTCCCCACTCCTTACCATCTCCAAATGCCCATCTACCTTCCACCACGGGCGAGCACGTATTGATATGTATAGACTTCTTGTTGACCGATGCCTGCCTCCCAGCCCCGTACTCTGCGAATATGGGCCTACGTCAACAAGTACAGTCACTATATCACCGCTTGCCATCGCATGTCAATTGCAGAGCAGTATTTCTTCTGGCTTTTTTCTCGGACTCGTCGAAACTGGACGATCTCCGCATCTGGGCCTGGTACAAACCTGGGCACGAGCCGTGGCATCAAAGGGGTGCCACACCCAACCTTGTTTGAGCGTGTCTTTCACGGCGCGCGAAGGGGGCATGTACTGCACACTCAAGCTGCCAGACTGTGTCACAATTCTGATGGATAGAGTCTTTCTTTTTTTGTGCCGGGAGTATATCAGGGACGCCGAGGTGTTGGAAAGGAGTCCCCCGATGGCATTTCGGCAATCCCAGCGTCATCAGCAGATGTTCT
>CAYHAJ010000212.1:0-21751 GCA_964354535.1 uncultured Pirellulales bacterium | reverse complement strand
ATGATGAATAGGAAGGGCACGGGGGAGGGAATCGGGGGACATCATGAAAGCGCCGGTCAAAGCCGGCAGAGAGTCGCGGATGCAAGAGCCGCACCAGAAAGGAAGAGCAAACCATCTCGACCCCGAGTCCTGCGCCGACGCGGGTAACCGCGTGGGTGAAGCGTTGACAGGGGCACACGCAGGCCAGCCATCGAGCTCCGACACCGAAGGGGCCACGAAGTGCAATCACCTCCCCTGGCGTGCCGACCCTGTATGGTGAGGGGGAAGGCCACCTCCGGGACGGCGCTACCCGCGAGCCGCGACGGAACGCCACGGAGTCTAAGACCCTGGGCCTGCGTGGAAACTCTCTGCACGGAAACCGGGAGACCCCGAAGACTTCCGCTACACCGAACGCTTACTCAACGAACGGTGGAGCGGAACGGCCCGAGAAGGCCCCTGGCCGCACGTCGGGCGTGCACGCCTTCGGGGAGTCGGACGGTTCCATAGTACCGCAGAAACAGGCGAACAAAGCCGACCCATCGGCGGCGGAGTCTGGGGAGGGAAGGGAACCGACCAAGGGGAACGACCTGCCGGCCGGGCACGTACCGGACTCAGCGCCGGGCCAATGTGGTTGCGGACGGCAGGGCGTACGAGAAGCGGCATCAGCGGCTTGTCGTCATGGACCCGAGGTAAGAGCCGTATGAGGTAGTGCCTCACGTACGGATCTGTGCGGGGGGCCGCCCGCAAGGGCGGTCCCTACCGCGACACTCAATTGGCCAGCGAATAAGTATGGCGCCACCGGAATTTCACAAGGTCCTGTCACTTCTCAAAGAGATAAGTTACTGTCTTGCCCTCTGTCATGGGGTTTCCTATCAGATGCCAACCCTGCGATCCTACGCGGTTCAACACCATAGCATCAAACACTAGGGTAAACTGTATCTCTTCCAAAGTGGAGTTGGAAAAGGGTATCCCCCACTCCTGTAGAAACCTCCCCGGTGTTAATTCCGGCCATCGTCTGCTGTCGTCGTACCAACTACAACATTTCTTGCCGAGGTCCACCGTGTAGATGGCATAAGAACAGGATGGTTTCAGCACGTACACATATCGGGGTCCGTTGTCGTTCGCGGCAGAGGCCAGAACCACCGTGAAACAGACGGCGACGATGGACAGCACCAGCAATGATATACGTCTCATGCCTTTCGCTCCAAATTCAAGTGTCCAACAATTGCCCTCATTCCTTGGGTAGATTGTATCCGCTGACTATATATCGACTATTGGCATGTCCACAATGAGGGAAATCCAGTTGCGGCTGCTTGTTGAGTCCACAAGCCCCCGCGTAGTCTCGCTTCCTCTTCTCCCTCCAATGCGCGGGGGAATTCCGGGGGGGAATTCCGGGGACGCCATACTTATTTCGATGAGTTCTTGGAGGCGGGTGGACTACGGAAGGGCCTGAGGGAAGCGGTTGGTGCACGACAGACCCCGACACGGCGGGGGCTCGAAAGCGGTAGACTCAGACTGATGAGCCCCCTGCATTGGAGGGCGGTGGCGGGATGAGAGGCCGGAGTTTGCCAATCAGGTCCGGTATATGAACTGTCGCAACCAGCCAGATGTTTTCGTGTTTCACCTCCCCATATTCGTGGGCGAGGATATGGCGCTGTGCGATGATCTTCCTCCAAGGTATTTCAGGATGAGCATCGCGATACGAGGGCGAGATGTTTCGGGCCGCTTCTCCGATGATTTCGATGTGCCGTTCGACGGCGCCGCGGAGCAGCCGGTCGCGGGTGTAATCGTTGCAGGTTTTGCCCACGACAAACTCCTGAACCGCACCGGCGGCGTCGAGCATGTCCCAGAGATACGAGGCATCGCTGGTTTCAGGCCGCATAGACTACCTTGTAGCTCTTGAGGATCTCGTGTCGGCGGAAAGGATTTCGCAGGGCCTCCTTCTCGATGAGGTCGATCTCCCGCCCGAACAGGTCCCGGAGTTCATCGCGCATATCGAGAAGATCCCAGAGGCTCCACACAGCCTCCGGCTGGAAAGTAACCAGAACATCGATGTCGCTCTGGGGTCCGAAGTCCTCGCGCAGAATGGAGCCGAACAGAGCGAGCTCCGTCACCTTCCATTTCCGGCAGCATTCCGCGAGCCGGTCTTGCGAGATATCGATACCATGGAGATTCATAATTGCCTCTACAGTACCTATATCGACAGAATTCGGCAATACCGGACTCGCTGATTGCCCGAAGGAAACGGTGGATATGCACGCCATCCCCAGCACGCCAGCAGTTCGAAAGCGGCAAACTCAAATCTTGCCATGCTTGACCACGGAGGACGCAGGGGGCTGCAGAGGCAAAGCCTGAGAGAGGGGATTCTGGAGGACGCCACACTCATCTCGACGGCCTTGACCGTGATTCCCGTTGACAGCGCATAGAGTCTGTCCTGTCATGTACATGTACCTGCATATAGGAAAGGGTAGCTTTATGGCGACCAAGACGATCCGCATCGATCTGGAGGCGTATGACCGGCTGAAGGCGATCCAGAAAGAAGCCGAGTCGTTCAGTCAGGTCATCAAGCGGGTGGTGAAGAAGCCGGTGGACGTGCAGCAATTTCTCAAGAGAGTTGGCGAGCATCCGCTCAGCGAAGAAGCCACTGCCGCGATTGAATCGCACCTCAAGAGACGGCGGCGTCCCTCCGGCCGGAGACGGTAATGGCTTGGTACTTGCGCCATATCCCTCAACTGATCGGGGAGGAATACTGACTCTGGCGATCACAGCTCACGCAGATAGAGGTCCTTGAACTGGACAAGCATGGGCGGGCCTTCGTGGACTTGGAAGGCCAGTTTGCCCTGCGCGATCCGCTTGGGGTCGTTGTCGTTGAGCTCACACATGGTGACGCCATTGATCCGCAGGATGATGTGGCCGGCTTTGGCGGTCACGATGTACTGGTTCCATTGGCCGGGCTTGACGGCTCTGAGCAACTCGGCCGGATCGCCGAGATTGCCGATCACCCGGGGCTTGCCGTCCTCGCCTACCACGGTCTTCTGACCGCGCTCGGCGAGGATTTCGCGACGGGTGTACTCCATGATGACGCCTGTCCAACGACCGTCGGCGCTGAAATCGGCCTGGCAGCCGATCAGGGGCTCCTTCTCCATGCCCTGCCGCTCCAGGCTGCGGAAGTAGACGCCGGAGTTGCCGTTTTCGAGGCGGAATTGGAAATGCAGCTCGAAGTCGCGGGGCTCGCCGCCGGTCCAGATCAGGAAGTTGTTCTCGCAGATCCGGCAGTCGGGCTTTGTCTGACCCGTGATGACGCCGTCTTTCGCCGACCAGATATCAGGATTGCCCCGCCAGCCGGAAAGGTCCTTGCCATTGAACAGGCTCCGGAATCCCGGCCCTGGTCCGGCGGCCACCTTTGCGCTCGGTGTCGTGTCCACGGACAAATCACCCAGCGCGAACTGCACACCGGCCAGGATATGCCCGAGGATCGCGGGATCCCAGTAGAGATGATGATTGTGCGCGAAGGACGTGTAGAAGACCCGGCCCTGGCCGTAAGTGCGAACCCAGCTCAACGGATAGTCCGTCTCACCCGGGCGGATGCCTTTGGCGGTCCGCGTCGCCTCGTCCGACATGTCGATGCTGACCAGCACGCGGAGGTTCTCCCGCGGCGGATACGAGAACTTCGTGCGGTACAGCTCGTCGTTGGCTTTGAAGCCCTGCCCCTTGAACGCGGCGTTGAGCGGGTGCCCGGGGTCGTCGATCTTCACGGCCCAGGTCCCCTCCGCGACCCACGGGTGCCCGTCGAAGACACCGCCGAGCAGGGCCGCCCCTTCGGGCCACTTCGCGAAATTGACGGTCGCCCCGTGAATGCCGACGAGGCCCTTGCCGCCATTCACAAAATTCAGGATGGCCTTCTGGGCCTCCGGGCTGAAATCGAGCTGGCTGCTATTGTTCAGGCAGATCGCGTCGAACTGCTTGAGGTTGGCCGCGTTAAAGACAGACATGTCCGTGCTGTGGACGACTTCATAGGCACCGGTCTTGGCGCCCATGACCTCCAGGGCCTTGGCACCATAAGGAATCGCGGTATGGACGTAGCCCTTGGTGAGACTAAAGACGAGCATCTTGCGCGGCTTCGCCGGCACAGCCGGGGCTTTGGCCGGCGCCGCCGCCTCGATCTTCTGCGCCTCCTCCGGCGAGACGCCCCACGCCTGTTGCACGAAGAGAGACAAGCTGCACACCGCCATCGCTCCAACCAGAATTCGCCATCGTGGTGCCATAGTCACTTCCTCCCTTTCCCATTCTCATGCTCACGCGGCGTAGTGCCGGGCCACTTTGCGGATGGCCTCGGCCACGTTCGCGATGTAGTCCTCGGTCATGCCTTCGTGGATCGTCACGCGGATGCCGGTCTTTAGGATGGCCTCGACCTCGGGCGTTTGGTGCTTCGTGTAGTCCATCGTGGTCAGGCCAAACTCACGCACGGGCCAGTGGCCGGCGAAGAAGCCGTGCTGCTGGAACACCGGCTCGCGATGCAGCGGCACCGCGATATAGCCGGCCGCACAGGGGGCGCCTTCGGCCACCAGGGCTTTGACGAACTGCGCGCGGTCGCAGCGGAACGCCTCCGGCTTGATCCGGAAAAAGTAGAACCAGTAGACGCAACGGTCCTCGGGATGGACTTGATGGGGCATCACACCGGGCAGGCCGGCGATCTTCTCGGTCAGCAGGTTGCCGAGCCGGGCGCGTTTGCTGGCGATCGCTTCCAACCGCGTCAGTTGCCCCGCGACCATTGCCGCTTGCGGTTCGCTCATGCGGTAATTCGTCGCGAACGCCTGGAACCCGCCGCCTTTGATGCGGTCCATTCCTTTGTCACCGAACTTCTGCAGGAGCGGGCCGAAGCGTTCGTCGTTCGACCCGACGATGCCGCCGTCGCCGCAGGTAATGTGCTTCGAGGTTTGCAGGGAGAAGCACGTGATGTCACCAACGGTGCCGATGGGCCGGCCGCGGTACTTCGCGCCCCACGCCTGGCAGGAATCCTCGATCAGCACCAGCTTGTGCTTATCGGCGATGGCCTTCAGCGCGCGCAGGTCGCACGGGTTGCCACAGAGGTGCACCGCGATGATGGCCTTCGTCTTGGGCGTGATGCGGCGTTCCACGTCCGCCGGGTCGAGGTTGTAGGTGCCGGCGCCCAGGTCGGCGAAGACCGGCACGGCCTGCTGGTAAAGGACGCCAATGACCGAACCAATGTCCGTGATCGGCGAAGTGATGACCTCGTCGCCAGGACCGATGCCCGCGGCCAACACGGCGATGTGCAGCGCCGCCGTGCCGGACGAACAGGACTGGGCGTATTTCACCGGACAGACCTCCTTGAACCGTTCCAGCATCAGCGCCGTCTGCGGACCTTTCCAGTAGAACAGGTCCTGCTGCTGGAGCATGGCGTTGAGCCGCTCGCGCTCGGGCTCGCCCCAGCGGAGGCCGAGGGAGCACTTTTGTGTCACGGCTTTCGCGCCGCCGTCGAGCGCCAATTTCGCGGCGGCTTCGGCGGCAGTGGACTTCGCCGCGTCGAGGTTCGTGGCGAGCAACGCGGCCGACGACGTGGCGAGAAACTCCCGGCGGGATACGGCGCAGGCGGGCCGGGCCGATGGGGAAGAACGATGGCGGTTCATACTCACCTCCAGAAACGGCTAACGGTTTTTGGCGAGCAACCGCCGTGCGTTGTCGCGGCGGATCGCCCCCAGTTGTTCATCACTCAACGGCGACTCTTGCAGTTTCAGCAAGGCCGATTCAAAGTAAAATAGCGGCGCGTAGGAGCCAAACAGCATGCGATTCAACGGCACTTGGGCCAGGAGGTTAGAGACGCCGCCCACGCCTTCCAGCATCGCAATCTCGACATAGACCTCGCCGGCGGCGAGCAAGTCCGCCAGGGCCCGACCACGAAGGACGCGCTGCGAGTTCAACAGCACGATCCGCAGACCAGGCGTCTGTTTCAGCAGGCCGAGCAGGCCCGTGACGCTCGTCGGTTCGACGCGCAGCAGTGGATGCATGGTCCGCTCGTCTTCCATGATCAACGCCAGTTGGACAATCAAGCCGCGCTCGGCCGCCAACCGCAACAGCTTCGCAAAGTCGGGGTCGTCGAGGGTGTAGCCGTGGTAATTCGGGTGCAGCCGGATGCCCGGCATGTGGTGCTCTTCGACGCAGCGACGCAGATCGTCTTGCCAATCGGGCAGCTTCGGATTGACGGAGCCGAACGGCACCAGCAGCCCGTCGCCGTGACGGCGGCACTCGTCCGCGAGCCGCGCGTTCACCGTGGCCATGTCCCGATGCAAGAGAGCGTCCAGATTGCCGACCCACGCTTGCACCACGCCGTGGCGGCGCAGCGTGGCCACGAGATCGGCCGTGTCCTCGCCCGGCAGACGGCGCAGCGGCCAGCGCAACAGGTAGGTGTTCACGTCGATCAACCCCGTCGGTGTGGCGGTGGCCTGCCCACCCCGCGCCGCGGCCAGCGTCCCGACGCCTGTGGCAGCGGCGGCTATCTGGAGAAAGCCTCGACGATCGAGAGAATCGCGGGGTGGTCCGCCCGTCTTATGGGGTGGTTGAAAAGTGGCACGGGCATCCTGCCCGTGAGGCTTTGTGGCATCGGCATCCTGCCGATGATTCATGGGCTGGAAGCCCATGCCACGAGGCACCGGCTTCTCAAACACGCTCATAGACGGATCCCTTTCTCACGCAGAATGGGCTGGAGGATGCGCTTGATGTTTCCGCCGAGAAGGAGGCGTTTCGCCGGAGCTGGAATGTCCGCGCCCAGCACCTTCGCCAGTTGCGAGGCGAAGCTGCGCCCGCCTGCGTCGCTGCCGTAGAGGACGCGTTCGGCGCCCAGCTCGCGCACGGCCATCTCGGTGAAGCCCGCCGTGGGATCGCTGCCACAGAGCTCGGCATAGACATTCGGGTAGGGGCGGATCGTACGAATGCCGCTTTCCCACTCGCCGCCAGTGTGGGCGGAAATGATCGCAGCGTGCGGATGACGGGCGGCGAGTTCCGCGACGTCCCGCGGCACGGACTCACCGGGAAGATTGCCGGTAATCTTCGACCAGGTGTGCTGCAGCACGGGGGCTTTCAGTTCCGTAGCGCGTGCCACGATCGGGTCGAGGGTCGGCTCGTTGCAGTGCTGGGCCACCCAGAGTTTCACGCCCACCATCGGGCCGTCCCGCACACAGCGATTGAGTTCATCAAGACTGGCCTGCGTGTGCTTGGGATTCAGATAGACAAACCCAAAGGCACGGTCAGGATAGTGACGCAGTGCCCGCAGCACATCGTCATTGTCCCGCCGCATCACCTCGGGCGACGGATCTTCACTCCAGCTCATCCCCATGAAGACACACAGCCGCGCGATGCCGAGCCGGCCGGCATATTCGAGCAGCTTGCCCAGACGCGCCTCCGGCGTGTCTCCGGGCACCCCGGAAAGGTGCGTATGCACATCCCAGATCTCGAACTCACCCGTTCTCATCATCTCCGCCATTCCCCGGCTCTGCAGCACGGAGCCTGTCCGAAAACCACCCGGCACTACATCCGGTGCATTCTTTCGTCCCTGACGGGACTCACCTTCTGTTCTTGTCCTTGTTTCCCCGCGATGAATCGCGGGGCTATTCTCTTTCGCCCTCCGGGCTTGGGTGGCCGCCAAGCCTTCATCCCTCCAACGGCACGAGCCAGAGGTTGCGGAAGCTGACTTCGTTGCCGTGCTCCTGGAGCAGGATCGGAGCGGGCTTCGGGCCTTCCTGCTGGCCCGCGCCGGTCTTCCGCGGCACGTCGACGTTGTCATGAATCAGCATGCCGTTCTGGAAGACCGTAATCCGGGCGTTCTGCTTCTTGACGGGTTTGCCGCCTTCGTCGGCAAAACGAGCGGCGCGGAAGAGAACATCGTAGCTCTGCCACTCGCCGGGCTTCTTGCTGGCATTGATGTCGGGGGCCTTGAACGTATAGATGCTGCCGCCCTCGTTGTTCTTCGGCTCCTGGCCGTAGGAATCGAGGATTTGCAGCTCGTAACGGCGCTGGATGTAGATACCGCTATTGCCCCGGCCCTGGCCCTTCACATTGGCCGGCATCTGCGGCGTCTTGAACTCCGCGTGCAGGATGAAATCCTGGAAGTCACGCTTGGTCATGATGGAGCCGGTCTTGGGAACAGATTGCATCGCCCCATCCGCGATCTTCCATCCGATCTCGCCCTTGCCGTCGCGCTGCCACTGGGAGAAATCCTGGCCGTCGAACAGGACGACAGCCCCCTCGGGCCGGGCGGCTTCGACCGTCACTTGCGGCGGGTTCGCGTAGTCGTTCCAGATCCGCTCGATCTCGGCCACATCGGGCTTACCCTCATGGACGAACCAGCGATACCGGAACATGTGATCCTCGCCCGGCTTCATTTCCCAGGCACCCGCCTGCGAGGGGCAGAAATTGAAGAAGATGTGGTTGTTCGCCTCCGGCCACAGCCGCATCGGCTCCGGGTGCTGGAAGTTCTTGGGATGGCTGAAGAACGTCACGCCCTCCGTCTGGCCGTCGATCGTGCCAAAGCAGTCGCACCAGCGGGCCCGCGTGGCGTGGCCGTCCTTGCGGGTCTTGCCCTCGCTGGTCAGGTAATCGCAATTGGCGCCCTTCCACTGACGCGTCGCCCGGTAACCGAGGCCGCCGTAGCGATACTCATCCTGAATCAGAGGCTGCTCGGCGACACAACGCTGGGTCGACTGGAAATCCACGAGCCAGTACTTCTGCGGGCCGCCCACGTTGTAGACGCGCACGTCCCAGACTTCCTTGAGGATCGTCTGCTCGCCCTTGGAGGTCTTGAGGGCGACATGGTCCTGCTCCGACTGCCAACCGCCGTAGACCGAGCCGGTGGTCGTGGACAGGTATTTCGAGAAGCGGACCGTTCCGGTGCCGTCGGCGACGTTCCAGAAATCGACCATCTTGCCCTCATAGGTCGTGTGCGTCCACGGCATCCAGATGCCGAGGTGGTGGATATGATCCGGCGGGTGAATGTCGGTCAGCACCGTGCCCTTGGGCGACCACAGGGGGTGAATGAACGCGTTATGATTATACAACGCCCACTTGGCAGCCGGGACTTTCCCGGGATTGGGCGGAGGCGGCAACATCGCATGCTGATACTGCATCACCTTGGCGTCGCCGACGCTGACTTGCAGGGTCTCGTCCCCCTGGACGGCTTTGACCTGCCTCTCCACCCGCGCCGCACCTGCGACCAGCTCATAGGTCCGCTTCTGTCCGGCAGGCAGCGTGCCGGAAAGAATCCAATGCAGCCTCGGCGTGGGTCCCGCCTCGATCTGGGCCGGCACCGTCACGCGCTGCGAGCCGCGGACTTCCTGCAGGGACAGCGCCTGCCCCGCCACCGCCTGAGGCACCGAGGCCAGCGGCACCGAGACCGGCGTGTCGGTTCGAGCGTACTGTCCCGCTTCGACGGTAATCGTCGCTAAGGGCGCCGCGAGCGCCGAACCGCCACAGAGAAAGACGACCAGAGAAACGACCATCATCAGTCCCGACCAACGTGCCTGCATTGCGGTACTCCTTTCTTGCTACCGAGTCACCATGCACACCCATCCTCCCCGCCGCTGCGGTCCCGATTCTAACTCTGCGCTGTCCCAACAGCAAGCACCAGCCTGCCAAGAGCCTGCGGCGAATATCAGGTTTGGAGTTCCGCGTTCCCGCGGTTGGTTCGGAGTTCCGCCTTTAGACGGGTCAACAGTCCGAACGGCGTCCAAAGGTCCTCCTCCCGGCGCTTCGTTCGAAGTCCTGCGGTTACGCAGCATGGAGCCGGCTGCGCCGGAAGCCCCTCAGACCCGCCTAAAGGCGGAACTCCGAACGTGGCGGCGAACCGGTCGAGATGCAGCCCAGCCGCCTCCGGCTGGGAACCGATTGACCCTGCGAGCCCTCATTCCCCCGTCTCGCCCGGAATGATCCCCGAGAAAATGGACCGCGTACCTTTAATTCTCCCGAGGCGAGCGAACTAATTCCCCACGAGAAGGCAAGGAGCGAGTGGCCAAGTGGCCCTCATTCCCCTCGTGCGCGCAGGCCGTCTCAATTAGTACCAGGCGCAGGCTTCATCAGAGGATACTTCTGAATATAGTCCCTGACATACCGCGTGTTGATGGCGCGTCCAATCCCTGTGCTGATCGTTTCGTCAAGAGCACCAATGATCGCTCTATCCGTCTCCAAAGGGTCAACACCACCGATTTTCAGACGCAGGCCTGGTTTCTTAACCTGGGTTTGCACTTGAGTCAGACGCTTACCTATGGTACCCAATCTGGAGTTGATAATTCCGATGACCTCCCCCTGTGTATTGAGAAGCGCCCCTCCTGAATTGCCCTTGTTGATGGATGCTTGAATGTACAGCACGACTCGGTTCGTGTCAAAACCCGATAGCATTCCCTTGTGTGTGAGCAAGACAGGGGTACCAAGCGGGAAGCCGGAGAAGTACACCTCATCCCCCACATTCAGGTTCTGCGTATCCTGACAGAATTTGAGCACTGGGTAACGCTCCTTCGATTTGGTTTTCAGTTCGAGCACAGCGAAGTCCAATAAACCCGGCCCCGGCTCGGTCGCTGTGGGAACACTAACGCACTTCACGGGGATTTCTTCGTATTGTGCAGTCACAATGTTGACATCGGAGAACGGATGCCATCTGGCCGGATCGAACTTCTTTGTGTTTGGGTCAATCGGTAGCACGCCGCCGTTTATGACGTGGCAGCAAGTGACGACGTGATTCGGGTCAACGAAGAACGCCGTACCCACACGCCCCCACTTTGATTCTGCTTTAGCACGAACAGCGACGCACGATTCTTTGGACGCCGTTATGAGTTCAGAGTGACTTAGCTTCTGTTGTGCCCTGGCAACGTCGCACATGATGCCTGTGCTAAGGATGAACAGAACCACACCCAGCAAGCGTCCAACCTGCTCTACGAATGTCCCGAATTCGTTACTCCGCTTTGCCATCCTTGAGTCTCCAACAAGAGGGGGGTATCTGCAGCGCCGTAGCCGCATCCCAGCATATCCCAGACCGATCATGCCGAGCAGAACGGCACCGGGGAGGGGGACGGGGATCGTAGCGGGCGTAACGGTACGAACGCCCCATGCGTAATATGGAGCCGCGTCGAAGTCCCATGATTGTCTGCCGGAGTTAAAGGCAAACAGCCAGTAGCCACTCTCAGGGATGCCAGGCATGTATTGGGTCCCTGACCAATAGGAGGATGATGTTTGCAGACCAACAAACGGACCCACATTTTGTAGTCCCGAACCTGGTTGAAGACCAGACCCATCAGGGTAGTTCTGTGCCAGATTGCCAAGCTCCACAGAAAACATGTAGGCCATTTCACTATTCGGGCTTCTTATGTTCTCGCCGTAATCGGTAGAACCGTCGAAAGTGAAGCTGTAGTTGTAGGCGACGCCATTGACGGGGAGGGTGACAGGCAGCCGCCAGTCGTTGTAGCCCGCATAGACTAACTGCTCTGCCCACGCTCGCGATTCAGACGGCGTCATTCGGCCATCTGAATCGTACCCCGATGTCTTGGCGTAGCCGGCATCTTTGAGCCACATAAGCACAGAACCGTCATTTCTCGCTTGGGTAACAGTCCCGTCATGATTATCATAGAGATCCGCCATTGACACGGTGGCTGCAAACAGCACGATCAACACCACAAGAATTGATTTCGCTCTCATTTCTCCTACCTCCATTTCCTCTACACTATCTCTGGATGAATCCAAAAGCACCGGGCCTCACGCATTCCACCATCATTCTCGCATTTCGGTTGACGTCTGTCCATACTTATCTTGTCCGTTGACGCGACAAACCACGCGTGAGGGAGTTCCGGGGACGCTATACTCAATTCGATCGTTGTGGCTTGTCAAGAGGGGGAACTAAAGGTGTCAGGAGGAATTAAAGGTGTCAGGTACATTTCCCCAGGGAGGAATTAAAGGTGTCAGGTACATTTCCCCAGAAATATGGCGCAATCCCTTGTGGGAAAGGAAGTTGTCCGCGACCCTCAATCTGCTTGGCAAAAAGACCGGGACGGTGCCAGGTACATTTTCCGCAACGAATCCGTGCCCCGGCACGTGTGGCACAGAGAGCAGCCGAAGCCCAGTTTTCAGTTCCCGGCCCGGATCGGGGCCAAGCTGGCAAGCTTGTCAGTAGTTCGTCCATCCCCGGTGGGACTGCCGTTGTGTTTTGCCCCGGCCACGCATCGACGAATTGGCGGGCTACGGTCTGTCGCCCTGCGGGCCAAGCGAATCGGGCGCTGAGAATTCCTGCCAAACTTTAGATTTTTGCACAACATACAAGCATTGAGAAGCGTCTTCTTATGAGTGACGCACCGGTGGGCGGACCACCGATGCGGAGGGACCGCCAGGGACATGGTGGCATCGGCATCCTGCCGATGATTCATGGGCTGGAAGCCCATGCCACGCCGGATCGGGATCGCCGGGTCCCAAAGACGCGACATCTTGTTTTCCGACTTTTCGAGACAATAAAGCGTGACACTCCCACCAATCGAATAGGAATTCCCTGCTTGCAGCAAGGCAGTAGTCGGTAGTCAGTAGTCGGTTGGAAGAGCAATGTGCGAAACAAAGCCAATTTCCGCCACAGCGTCAGGACGGGCAAAGGCTTTGCGGGAAAGGAGTTATGGTGAATCGAACATCCGATAGGCTTCGGCAAAACAAAGCCAATTCGGAACAAGTCGGGCGAGGACGCCCAACCCACGAAGAGACGATTATGCGAAACGAAGCCAAACTTGGGCGGGCGGGGGCATCTGGAGGATGACGCATGAGGGAAGCCTGTTGTGCGAAACGAAGCCAATTTCCGGCGGAGCAACAGGAAGGGCAAGTGCTTTGTGAGAAGAGAGTTATGGTGAATCGAACATTCAATGGGCCGCGGCAAAACAAAGCCAATTCCTCGATTGCGGATTGCGGATTGCGGATTGGCGACAGACCTGCGGCGAGCCGACCGCTTGTGCAAAACGAACCCAATTTGGCATCTGGTGTCCGAAAAGGGGCGCGGGCCGAGCCGCCCGGGACCTCCGGCGGGGGCAAAACGTGCGAAAGAAAGCCAATTCCGGCCAGGAGGGGCGGGGGACTTGGGATCCTCCCGCCACCCCTCGTCCGTCCGGCCTCGGACCTTGGCTCGGGCCAATCGTGCGAAACAAAGCCAAACTTGGGCAGAATGGAGTGTCTGGGCAAAGCTCGACACTGTGTGAGGGACCTTCGCTGAAAGGTGAAATGCGCAAAACAAACCCAATTTCTGGACAGGTCAAGTGAGGGATAACTACTGCTGGGGAAATGGCTTATGAGAGACGATATTCGCTATCCATCGGTGAAAAACAAAGCCAATTTGTCCGCGCGTCGAACTCCGTGCGGGGAGGAATTGGCGGGGCAAGCCCCGCCCTACACGGAAGACGTCGGGCGGGACGCCCGACCCACAAAGAGCCGATTGTGCGAAACAAAGCCAATTTCCGGCGGGTGGAATATCCCAGTATTCCCACTATTCCAGTATTCCATCATTCCACTATTCGAGCCTCTGCCCATCGTGCGAAACAAAGCCAAAGGGCAGTAGTCGGTAGTCAGTAGTCGGTAGTCGGTTGGAAGACCGCCGTACAAACAAAGCCAATTTGGGCAAGCCCGGCTGAGATCCAGGGGGACTGATTATGCAAAACAAAGCCAATTTCCCGGCGTTGGCGGGAAAGGATGAGGATCGGTCGAGACATACTGATGGCCGTGACGGCGTCCGGGGGCGTCCAGAATCGGAGGGACCTCGGCTACTCGATCACAATTTCCTGGACGCCGGCGGACCAGCGGTCCTGGAGGGCGATCTCCACCTTGAGCGCGTCCGTTGTGACTGGGGCGAAAGCGACCCTGTTGAAGGCGTCCTTGTCTATGCCGTAAGAGGTGGTGTTCCTCACCGGCTCGAATTTGCCGTCGGGCATGCGGTAGAGCACGCGCCAGGACCTGGGCAGATGACACTGGCCTCGACCGGTGTCATCGAACCAATAGACCTTGACGCCGGACAGTTCGTGCTTCTCGGGCCATTCAAACTGAATCCATTCGGTCGTGCCTTTGTGCGGCCAGAAGTCCAGTTGCTGCGCGGACGCGTCGCTCGAGTTCTCCGGCAGAACCTGGTCTTTGATCGCGGCGAGGGAGGCATGGACGAAGGAGGCGGTGGTCTTGCTCTTGTAGGTCAGAGTGTCCGCGGGCTCGGGCCGGGCCGCTTGCAGCTCCCGCGCCACCCAGACCGTCATGGGGGAGCGGCCGCGGTGGGCCCAGGCGTAGTACGGGATGGCGGTGAACGACCGCATCCCGGCGGCCACGACGCCGCCGTCGGTCGTGCGTTTGGCCACCTGGCCCTTGCCGGTCAGTACCATGACGCGGTTGAGCAGGTCCGGCTTATCTTCGGTCTTGATCGGGACATCGTCCGCGAGGACAAGATTCGCCACCTTGCCGTCGTTGTCGGGACCTTCGAGGCAGAACACCAGCGGACCGCGTTGCAGGGCAACTTTGCCCCGATCCGCCTTGACCTGAGGGTGGGCGACGATCCGCCGGACCGGCATCGGCAAGCCCAGATCGATCGTATCGCCCTTTTGCCATTGCCGCTCGATTCGGGCGAAACCCTTCTCGACGGTCGCGGGCACTTGCTGGCCGTTGACCTTCAACACAGAACGCGTGGGGTAAGACCCCACCCTACCGCTCACATCATCCGCGAACCGGTACAGATCGCTCGGCACCGGCTCATTGCGGGCCCAGCCGGGAATCCGCACGTGGACAGCGAACGTCCCGGTTTTCTCCGGCTCGACCGTAATTTCTGTGTCGCCCTTCCAGGGGTATTCCGTCTCTTGCCTGATGATGACCTTATTGCTCTTCGTCTGGATCGCGACCTGGCCGCCGAGGAACAGGTTCACGTAGACATCGTCACCCTTGCAGGCGTAGGCATAGCCCGGCACGGAGGGGATGAAGCGGGCGACGTTCGAGGGGCAGCAGGCGCAGCCGAACCACGGGCTGCGCTCATGGCTACCGGTCGATTCGAGCGGGTTCGGGTAGAAGAACCGGTCGCCCTTCATGGAAATGCCGGACAGCGCGGCGTTGTAGAGCGTCCGTTCCAGCACGTCGAGGTACTTGGCGTCGCCGGACATCAGAAACATGCGGTGGTTCCAGAAGATGTTGGCGAAGGAGGCACAGGTCTCACAATAGGCCGTCAGGTTGGGCAGTTCGTACTTGCCGCTGAAGCCCTCGTTGCCGCCGGAGGCGCCGATGCCGCCCGTGACGTAGAGCTTGGTACCGACGACATCGTTCCAGATGGCCTCGATGGCTTTGATGTACTCCATGTTGCCCGTCAGGGCCGCGACATCCGCCATACCGGTGTACATGTAAGCCGCCCGCACGGAATGGCCGGTGGCCTCGGTCTGCTCGGTGACGGGAATATGGTCCTGGGAGTATTCGCCGTAGAGCTTACCGTTGCCCTTGGGCCCGCGATTGCCCGTGCGGCCGCGCTGGTCGAGCAGGAACTTGGCCAGATCGAGGTACCTGCCCTCGCCCGTGGCGCGGTAGAGCTTGCACAGGCCAATCTCGATCTCCTGATGACCGGGCGGATCGGTCCTCTGACCCGGACCGAATGTCTGGCAGAGGTAGTCCCCGCATTTGATCGCGACATTCAGAAATGCTTTGTTCCCGGTGACCTGGTAATGAGCCACGGCGGCCTCCAGCATGTGGCCCATGCAGTACTGCTCGTGCATGTCCTTCTCATTGGTCCAGCGTTTCTCCGGCTGCTTCTGGGGCACGGAGTAGAAGGTGTACAGGTAGCCATCTTCCCACTGGGCGCCGGCCATGACGGCGATCAGCTTGTCCAGGTACAGCCGCATCATCGTGTCGGGGCGGACTTGGAGCGCGTAGGCAGCGCCCTCCATCACCTTGTAGACGTCGGAATCGTTGAAATAGATACCTTCATGCTTGCCCTGCTTCAGGCCCGCCGCCTTTTCGAAGTTGCTGATGCGGTCGGTCTCCTCACACTTTTCGAAGCAGTACGGAATGGTCACCGTGCGATTGATCTCCAGTCGCGGCGTCCAGAAGCCGTCCTGGACCTGCACGTGGTTGAACGGCACGGGCTGGACGTGGTAGTCACGGGCCAGCAATTGCGGCCCCGGATCGGAGTCCGGGGTGACATGATTGCGGCTTGCGGATTGCGGATTCGCGGCCATGCCCTTGTCCCACGCATAGACCACCGTCGCAAACACGACGATTGCCATGACAACTCGTCTGTATTGTCCCATAGGGAACCTCATCCACCCAATGTCGTTGCACTGTCTGAGACGCAGTGCGCCATGATAACGAGAATGTGTCATTCTGCAAGATTGCGGAGAGTGATACGAGACGAACAGGTGGTGCTGTTGGAGCGGAGTCATCGCCGTGTTTTGGGCCGGCCCCAGCGGGTAGAGAGAATCCGGTTTCTCGAAGAGAGCCCAGTATCTAATCCGCAATCCGAAATCCGCAATCTGCAATCAGACGAGCGGTTTTCCGCCGTTGAGGTCTTCATAGGCGGTGATGTACTTGGCGACCATGTTGTCCAGGCTCCAGGTGCTGCGAGCGTCGTTCATGATCCGGCGCATCTGTTTTTCCCACTCCCGCGGGTGCTCGCGGAAGTAGCGGTGGTGCTGGATGGCCGTGCTGAGCCCCCACCACAGGCCCCCGGCGTTGTAGTCGCGGAACAGGACGCCGTTGCCCTGGTCGATGGGGGCGCCCCAGGCCCGCAGATTCAGCGAGACGATCTTGTCGCTGTAGCCGCCCGTGTCGCGGTTCGTGGCGGTAGCTCCATAGACGTTGCCGACGACATCGATCTGTCCGAACGGCTCGTACAGAGAGGCGCCGAAGACATCGCTGGCCGCGGCGTAACCGAGCGTGCTCAAGTCCTGCGAGAACCGGTGATAGCAGATCGTCCCGCGCGAGGCGTACGCGATCCGGCCCATGACATCGGTGTGGTAATGGTCGCCGCCGACCGGGTCGCCCACCACGGCGATCTGCACACCCGGGTTCGCGTCGACGAACCGCTGGGCCACTTGTTCCAGCAGATCGACCCCTTTCTGGACGGGGTCCAGCCGGGAGGGCCAGTAGAACAGGATCGCCTCGGGATCAACCTGAAGACCGGTCTTCTTTTGGAACTTGACCAGGTTGGCTTTCTTGGCTTCGATGAGGCTGTCGAAGGGTCCATACCGCGTGGCCAGCCCCGGCTGCTCGACTTCCGGGTGCTCCTCCTGGTACTCGGGGAAGACATCGGGCGAGATGCCGTTCGGGATCACCAGCGTGTCGCGGCCGTAGTACCGCGCCTTGGTCTCGACTCGCACGCTCCAGGGGATCACCATCTCGTGCAAAAAGTAGTCGCCGACGATTTCCTTGAGGAATTTCTCGCCGACGTAGCTGACCTTGGTGGCGTTGCGAATGGCGGTCGCCTGGCAATCCAGGGCCTTGGCCCCAGTGTCCGAGAGATAGAGCATGTCCCACAAGGACCGCAGGTTCACGCCATAGAACATATCCAACGGCACGTGTCCCGTGTGGGTATTGTGGACCGTGTGCAGGACGGGCACGCCGCGTAGTCTGGCATAAGGCGTGATAACGCCGCCGGCCATCCAGTCGTTGGTATGCAGGATGGCTCGGCCCTCGTAGGCGCTGCGAATCTCTTTGATATAGGTATTGACGATCTGCCGCTGAAACTCCGCCGCATTGGCCGGCGGGGAGCCGTCGTAGGCGCTGCGATAACCTTCGAAAATCGCCGAGCTGACCAAGTGGACATTCTCCGGATGCAGGTGATGTCGTGTCTGAATCCACTCGGCTTCGCTCAGTCCCGCCTCCTCGCGAAATCTCCGGATCAGGTTCAGCGTGATCAGGTGCACTGGGATGTTGCGCAGGGACAGTCCCTTGCACAGGGCGGAGATGACCTCGCCGAGACCCCCGCTCTTGCCCGAGACGTAGCGGGCGAACTGCCCCATCCCCTCGGACGGAAGCCGGCCGGTTTCCGGTGTCACCACGACCACGGGCGTCCTCGCCGTCTGTTTGAGAATGTTGAAGCTCTTGACGGCGTGGAACAGCTCATTGGTCGCGTGTGTCAGGGCATACGCGGCGGTCGCCACCGAGTCATACGGGTTGGTGGGATCGCCGACCAGGTCCTCGCCGGTGCCGCTCTCCTGGAGGTATCGCAGGTGGTCGGAGGCGGTCAGGTAGCGGAAGTTGCGAACGAGATCGCCGCCCGCCTGCTTGGCCTCGACTTCCAGGCTCTCGATGTTTCGGAGGAGGACTCGCTGGGCGCGGGTGGTCGGGGTGTCCGAGGCCACCCTCGACAGAAACGAGTTCGTCGGGTACGGGCAATCGACCATCGGGCACTCGGTGATCTGGAACCACTCGGCGACCTCGGTCGGGTTCGTCGGGACGATATCGTCGTAACGGGTGACCTCCTCGACCAGTGATTTCCAGTACTCGACCATCGTTCCGTACACCGGCGTGTCGTTCTCGAGGAGCGGGAAATCACAGACGAGCACGACAATCTCGCCGCCCGCCTCGTGAATGAGGTCCGCATATTGCCGGGCCAAGGCCGGGCCGGATTGCGGATTGATGAGGGGGGCCTCAAGCACAGCTTGACAATGGTCCCCCGAAGACGATGAAGAACCATCGCCAAGGCCTTCGGCCTTGACGCTGCCACCCGCCGCCGTGGCGAGGGCATCCTGCCCTTGTTCTCTCGCGGTGCGGGGCGCGGTGCCGAAGGCACCGCAGATCGATGCCAGCCGCCGGCTGAGAACTTTGTTACGCGGCAGCACAGCCAGCTTGCGGGGTCGCCCCTTTCTCCCGATCGCACGGTAGACGCGATTGGCGTCGATAGGCTGGTGGTCTCGGACGCTGACCGTCTTCTCGTCCGGCTCGCACAGGATGGCCTTGAAGCCCATATCCGCGACGATATTCGCCACCTCGTTGCTATAGGACAGGGCCGTGTTCAAAAAGGCACTCGGCTTGACGCCAAAGACATCGTGCATCCGCTGCCGATGGAGCGAGACCTGCACCTTGAACTCGGTCTTGTGCGGGTCGGCGAAGAACGAGGCCGCCGAATAATAGTACGGCTGCTCCAGGAACTCGACCTGCCGGGTGTTCTGGCCGACATTGAGCAATCCTTTGAGGACGTCGATGACCTCGGGCTTGTAGGATTGGGCTTGTTCGAGGAAGGTCCCGGACATGCCGAGGCTGATCTTAAAATCGTAGTGCGCGTGGACCAGGTCCGAGAACAGGCGGATGGTCGGGATATAGCACTTCTCGGCACGCCGGGTGAAGATCTCCCTGTTCTTCTCGTCCCAGAGCATCGTTCCCCCGTCGGGGTGCAACCGATACGGCTGATGCAGTTCAAAGTACAGCGTCAACAGAGGCATCGCAGTTGCTCCCAAGCCACGCCGGCACACACCTGTTGCTGTGCCTCACGAACAGCCGCGCCACGCGCTAGACCTCATGGTACTCGAACGGACCGTCCAGACAATGAGGTCAAATCCGACGTCATCCCTAAGCAATGGGATGACAGGGTCCCACCAGACGCCAAGCGTCGCGTGTGGAATCCCCGGCGCGGTCGTAAGTTGCTCGCGCGGATTCGACAAGAGGTGTTCTACCCACCGTTTCTCCCCACCGACCATCGAATGCACAGCATACCTTGCACTATCCTTCGCATACGTCTGTTTCAAAGGCATACCGAGCACGCAGGGAGTCTACTCGACGGGGCGCGAAAGGGGAAGTCTTTTTTCGCGGGGGCACACCGAAAATACCAGGATGATGCACGAATTCCTTATCGGACCGTCCGATTGCGGATTTCGGATTGTGGATTGCGGATTGAAGAGTCGCGCGGCCCCAATCCGCAATCATCAATCCGCAATCGTTCAGACCTGCCTCGGGTCGGGATGGACCCAGGGGCTGCGATAGGGTCGGGCAAGGAGCCGGTTGGCCTGCTCATCACCGACGACCTGGCCCTTCTCCGGGTCCCAGACGAGTTGGCGCCCGAGGTGGCACGACATATTGGCCAGGATGCACGAGGCGGCGGAGATGTGGCCCTGCTCAATGTCGGAGACCGGCCGGCCCCGCGTGTCGATCATATCGAGGAGGTTCCGCCAATGCCCGCGCAGGGCCGAGGCCACATGTCGCTCCAGGTCCTTCTCCGTCCGGTCCTCCGGATACTTGTCATATTCAAAGAGGGCTTTGCCCTCGAGTTTCTCACCTTTGCCCTGCGGGATGAACTCGTACCTGTTGACATCGGCCTTGAGAGTGCCCTTGTCGCCATAGACGAAGGCAGCCCAGGGGTACTGCGGATCGGGCGCGCTGCCCCACGTGCGGTGGGTCCACACGACCGGGATGTCACCGAAGTCAAAAGTGGCAACCTGGGTGTCGGTAATGTTGGCTTTGCTGTCCTTGTTCACGAGAATGCCGCCGGAGGAGCTGATGCGTTTCGGCCAGCCCAAGTCAAGCATCCAACGGACCATGTCGAACATGTGGACGCACATGTCGCCGACAATGCCGTTACCGTACTCCATGAAGGCCCGCCAGGAGCGCGGGTGGTTGAGCGAGCAGTACGGCCGCAGCGGGGCCGGACCGGTCCACATCTCGTAATCAAGGTATTCCGGCGGCGTCGTGTCCGGCGGATTGCTCCCGGCCCGCATGTGGTAATAGCAGCAGATCTCGGCGTGGGCGACCTTGCCCAGCTTGCCCGGCTTGATAACTCGCTCGATGGCCTCGATCAGGTGCGGCGTGCTGCGCCGCTCCATGTTGACCTGCACGACCCGCTTGTACTTGCGAGCCGCCGCCAGCATTGCCTGCCCTTCGACAACATCGACACTGATCGGCTTCTCCACGAAGATATCGGCCCCCGCCTTGACGGCGGCGATCATCGCCAACGCATGCCAATGGTCCGGCGTCGCGACGTGCACGATATCGAACTGCTCCTGCTTGAGCATCTCGCGGTAGTCGCTGAAGGTCTTGGGCGTCTTCTTGGACTTCTGCCGCGCCGCGATCATCTCGGCCGCCTCAGCCACCATTCGCTTATCCACGTCGCACAGAGCGACCACTTCAACCGGCTCGATCTGCAGCAGCCGGAACAGGGCGCTCTTGCCATACCACCCCGGCCCGATCAACCCAACCCGTCTGACCTTGGACTGAGCATACAACGGCACGAAGCCCCCGACCGCCGTACTCAAAGCCGCCCCCGCCGCCGCCCCGCGCAGAAACTCCCGACGATTCATAGCAGTCCTCCCGTACGTGGCACGGGCATCTCGCCCGTGATCCCAAACCCGTGGGCGCTCCCGCCCATGCTACTGAACGCCTCACGGCGTCACTACGAACATGACCGATGACTGTACCGTCCTTTGGGTCATTTGGCAAGCCAGCGCCCGCCAGACAGAAACGCGGGTGTGGTCGGCGTGCCGTGGCCGATTCCAAATCCATTGCGCCGCAACGCCCCTGGAAGTCGAGTAGGTGGGGAGGTTACCCTCCCCACCCCTCACGGACCCGGACGTGCGGATTTCCCGCATCCGGTTCTTCATGTGGTAGGTTCCCTCAAGGACTCCACCCGAAGGTGTGAACGACTCGTGGCGCCGGCAGGACCAGCCGCTGGAGCATCGTGTTGAATTTCGCCCAGGTCAGCCGACGCAGGCCGTTGCGGCGTTTGAGCCACTGGTGCCAAATGCGCCGAACCTGGTAGGCGAAGTTCCCGATGCTCCGGGCGTTGCCGAGGAGGCCGTAGTACGCCTAG
>CAYHAJ010000211.1:0-11107 GCA_964354535.1 uncultured Pirellulales bacterium | reverse complement strand
GCACGTCCGGTTCTGTGAGGGGCGTTGAAGCCTGGCTGTAGGGTACGATCGTGTGGCACTCTTGGTACCGAAAGGCAAGAGCAACGGAGAAAACAAATGTTACCTAACCAGCAGGGCCATAGTACGTCTACTCGACCAATTTGCCGGATGCGGAAATGAGCGATAATTGCAGTGCCGGAAAGGAGTTAGAGAAGAATATGCGGCTGCAGCCCCGGGGAAAAACAAAGCCAATTTCACGGCAGGGCCTGCCGCGCCAAACAAAGCCAATCTGGGAGAAGGAGGCATCGGGGAGCACGATGGCGGCTCGGAGCCGCGTGTACAAACAAAGCCAATTTGGAGGGGAGTCCCACCGACTGGGATCGGTTGTACAAACAAAGCCAATTTCCGCGGGTGGGCATCTCCCACTATTCCACTATTCTATCATTTCACCATTCCAGCCCGATGCCGCTTGTACAAACAAAGCCAATTTGAACTGGACGGCGGGTCCACGAAACGGGACGGTATCCAAGGCCGGGAGACGCGGGTCACGGCTCCGGCTCCGGCCGCAGCAGCGGGGTCTTGTACCAGTCTCGGGCGGGGTCGATGAATCCGAAGTAGTCGTCGGCGTAGCGGGGTACGGCGGTGGCGGTCGTCCGGCCCGACACCACCTCGGCGCATTGGATGTAGTCCAGCACTCGCTGCACGTCGGGCGCCCCTCTGCCCGGCCAGAAATGTCGGCCGTGACGCGGGTGCTCCGCCAGGATGCTGCCTGCCGGGAATTCGCCGCGCCGGAAAGCGGTCAGATGTACAACCGGCTTGGCCGCCGCGGCCGCAGTGGCCTTCAAGTCGGCGGCGATATTCTGGATGGTCACAGGACTCTTCTCGAACCGGCTGCGAGGGATCAGGCCTTGCCGGCTGGGGACGAGAGGGCCGTCGGCCCGCGTGCGGATGCGGTCCTGGAGTTTGCGGAAGTAGTCCGGGGCGGTGCGGTAGGGCGAGGCTGCCTGGAAGGCGGGGTCGCTGAAGCGGTAGACCCGGTAATCCTTGGCGGTCACCGGCTCGCCGGTCTCGGGATCGTAGTAGAGGTAGCCCCGGTACGGCTCGGGCATCGACAGGCCCCAAGACACACACTGGCGCAGCGGCGCCAGGTACCGGTCGTCGGCGGTCAGATCATACATCAGCAAGAGCGCCTCGGCGGCGTCGCTGATCGCGCTGAGGCAGACCGTAGGGGGCTCAAACCCTCGGGCCCAGGCCGGTCTGCCGTCATCGCTGTACTGCTCCGCCCAGCCGCAGGCCCGGCCGGACAGTTGGGCGTTGACGACCCATTGACCGGCTTTCTTCAAGGCATCGAGGTACCTGGACTCCTGCGTCACGTGCCAGCCCATCAGCATGGACTTCATGCCCCAGAGGGTTGTGCCGTCATTGAGCGTGCTGCATCCGCTGTAGCCGCCGCCGGGCTTCATGGTGTGCGAGTTGACGGTCAGGGGCCACGCCCCGTCCGGCTTCTGGCCGTGGAGGACGAATTGGGCGGACTTGGCGGCGGCCTGGCGATATTCCGGCCGACCGGTGATGCGCCAGAGCCAGAACAACACCCGCAGCGGGTCGGTCTGGGTGCCCTCTTCGATGGACCCCTCGCCGGGAGAGACCGGATACTCCCGGTCCGGCATGATGATGTACCCCTGGCACCAGGCCCCGTTTTTGTCCTGGGTCCGCACGAGCATCTGGCCGCAATTCTCCGCCGCCCGCAGGTAGCGATCGTCGCCCAGCACGTCGTACGCCCGCAGGAAGGCCGGCGTGACATGGCGCATGGTGTATTCATCCTCGGCCGCCGCCGCATAGGAGCCGGGACTCTCGTCCGGCAGGAGGTTGGGCCAGGTGTAGACTCCCTCCCAGCCACCGCCCATCTGCAGACGCGCCGTGAAATCCAGGAAGTGCCGGCACAGGTCCTCGCCCTCCAGAATCAGCCGTTCATCGACCTGGGCCAGAGGGCTCGCCGGCGCAGGAGAGCCTGTAAGTCTGCCCGCGACCGTCTGGTTCCCGATCCGCAGCTCATCCAGGACCGCTCGCGCGCTGGGGCAGAAGACCTCGGGGAAGTACGAGCCGCCCAGGAAGATTTTGTAACAGGGGATCTGGGGGCCGGGATCCGGGGGCGTGGCCAACCCGGTCGTCACCCCCTTGCCGTCCACCAGGAGCCAGATACGGCCTTCGCCTTCCACGCTCCACGAGCACAACACGTGGTGCCAGCCGGACCCGGCCAGGACATCGAGCGGCAGGTGGAGCACCGTCTTGGCGCTGTCGGCGATGTACGCGCCATTGAGATGAGAGTACCAACTGATCCGGTCCGTGTTGGCCGCGAATTGCAGGGACCGAGTTGCGGCCTCCGTCCGCAGGACCAGGTGCACGCTGGGTCGTTGGTCATAACCCACATGCCATTCGGGCAGGATCGTCAGCAGGTATTGATCCTGGTCATGGGTGAGCAGGTCCGCGTCTTCAGGAACCCGCATCCAGAACTCGCAGGTACCATGCCGCAGATTGCAGTTGCCCGCCCCGCGATAGAGAATCGGCGCCCCGGAGTCGGTGGGCGTGGCGGCGGACGCTTGCCAGCCCAGCTCGCGCCCGCTGCCTCCCGGCAGTTCTACCCCGAGTCCGAAGCGTCCCGGCACACCGTGCTTGAGTCGCCATCCGCCCGCCCGGCCTTCCCAGCGGGAGTAATCGGCATCGCAGTGGTCTTGGGCGTCCATGTGGGCGAGCAGCGTCGTGTGGCGGTCCCGCACGAAGGGCGCATCGGGCATCTTCGTCAGGGAACATTTCTCCAGCTTCGCGAAGCGGTCGGCCGTGATCTCCTGGGGCGTGAGGCAGATGCTTCGGCCGGCCTGCCAATCGTCGGCCACCTGGGTCTGCGAGAGGACCGTGTCGAAGACCTTCAAAGACGCGATCTCCCCGTCCAGATTGCCACCGTCGGCGAAACCCACCTGAAAGACGTTCTCGACTCCGTCATAGACTATCGGGCCTTCTACCAGGGTCCGCGCCACCACCTGGCCGTTGAGGAAAGCGACGGCCTCTTTGCCGTCGTACGTTGCGGCGACCTGGTTCCACTGGCCCCGGACGACTTTGCCGCCCGATATGTTGACCACGCGGCCTGCTCGGAGCAGCAGGCGAACGCCATCCTGGTAGGTCAGGAGCCGATAGCCCCTCGTGCCCTCCTCGCCCCAGCCCTTGCCGTGATTGACGATCGCACAATATCGCCCCGTACCGAGCGGACGGACCCAGGCGACGAGGCCGAGCGCCTGCACCGGCCGCAATGCCTCACTCGGCTTGTCGCACCAGACGCGGCCCGAACCGGACGCGATGTTCAAGGCATGGCCGAGCTTGCTCTGTGTCCATCGACCGCCTTCGATACGCAGGTCATTTGCGCCGCTCTTGTCCGGGACGACCTCGGCCGGCGCGGTGAAATCCCAATGACCCACGGGCTGCGGCGTCTCGGCGTTCGTGACGGCCATACCGGTCAGAACCAAAATCGGGAGAAACCGGAGAGAGCCACTCATTTCTTTCTTCCTTTTCCACTTAAATTCAAGTTGCGATTGCCACGGGGCTGTCGAGGCGGCCTAACGGCTCGCCCCAGCAGATCCCGACGGTCGCGCGTGGCGGTTCATTTCTTCCTGGAACAGCACGGCCATGCCGCGGAGCTTGCGCTGGAGAGCGGGGTCGCGGACAGGCTTCGATTCGCGGGGGTCGGATTCGAGGTCGAACAGTTGCAGCGTGGGATTGAGCGCGAGCTTCCACCGCTCCGCGCGCACGGCCGCCAACTGTCCTTCGCTGCCGTGATAGAAAAACGCGTTCAGATATTCTTCCTGCGAGAACAGTCCCAACCATTCGCCGCGAGGGTCCCACGATCGGCGCAGCGGCACGGCGGCGTTCAGGGATTGGCCGGCCCTGGCTGCGGGTACGGTGTCCGTTTTGCCCGCCAGCAGAGGACTGAGGTCGCGGCCGTCCAGCACGCGTCCCTCGGGAACTTTCACGCCGGCCAACGTGGCGAGTGTTGGGTACCAGTCCATCGCGTGCACGAGAGCCGACGACGCATGGCCTTGGCGCACGCCCGGCCCGGTCACGAGGCACGGCACACGGAGGCCGGCTTCGTAGGTCGTAAGCTTGCTGCCCCGCAGTGGCTGCGAAGCGTTGCGCCCGGGACCGCGACCGTTGTCGGAGGCGTAGACGACGACGGTGTTGTCCGCGAGACCCAGCCGTTGCAGCGCGTCGAGCAGGCGGCCTACATGGAAATCGAGTTCCTGGATCGCATCACCGTACTCACCAAATCGCGACTTGCCCTGGAACTCGGGGCTGACGCCCAGCGGCTCGTGGAGCATCGTGTGCGCCAGGTAGAGAAAGAACGGGCGCTCGCGGTTCTTCTCTATGAACGCGATGGCCTCGTCCGTGTAGAGCCGCGTGAGTTCGGCGGGATCGGCGGGGCGTTTCACCACTTCGCCATTGCGCAGCAGCGGCACGCCGCCCTGGTCCTTGAAATAGACGGTTTCGACTGGGTCAAGGTTGTGCAACAGGCCGAAGCTGTACTCGAAGCCCTGCGCCGGCGGGAGAAACGGCGGCGCGAAACCGAGATGCCATTTCCCGATGCAGGCGGTGGAGTACCCGTTCGCCCGGAGCAATTCCGCGAGGGTCAGCTCGTCGGGATGAATGCCGCGCTTCGAGTCCGCGCGTTGCACCCAGGTCTCCATCCCAATGCGGCGGGGATAACACCCGGTGAGCAATCCCGCGCGGGAAGGGCTGCAAATCGGCGCCGCGGCGTAATAGTCCGTGAAGCGCACCCCCCGGGCGGCCATGACATCGATGCGCGGGGTGGCGAATTCTGTTGCGCCGTAGCACCCCAGGTCATAGTAGCCCTGATCGTCGACGAGAATAAAGATGATGTTCGGCTGCCGCACGTCAGCGCCGACCGGCGGCTTCGCGGCCGTACACAGCAACGTAAGCGGTAGTGAAGACAGCCATGCGAGTGTGGCACATGGAAATCTCATATCCGGCTTTCTTCCAACTCTCCATGCAAACCGATATGCCGACCACAGATGGGCCATATTCTGGCTGCAAGAATGATGACGTGCAAGGAGAAACGCCTTACGGCGTCACTACAAACGGGCTTGCCAGGGCAGACTACAGCCCGGATAATTGCGCTCGTTCGACATGGGAACGCTTTAGGATGCAATGGTATGGAGATCTCACGCAGAAAGTTGCTGGGGACCTTGGCTCTGGCCGGGGCGGCGGGGCCGGGAATTGTGGCCGCGGGTCAGCGGGGGGAGAAGGGGGCGACGCGCCTCAAGGTCAGCCAACGACGGCTGCTGCTGCGGCATACATGGACCATTTCGCGGAATTCGAGTGACTTTAAGGATAATGTGTTTGTCCGTGTCGAGCGGGATGGCCTTGTAGGTTGGGGCGAGGCGGCTCCTAACGTTCGCTACAACCAGAGCGCGGAACAGACCAGCGCGGCGATTGAAAAGGCAAGACCTTTGATCGAGGGAGGCGACTGGCGGCACTACGTGGACCTGCGCGAGCAGTGGGAGCGGGTGATCCCGGAGCAGAACTGTGCTTGTGCCGCGTTGGATATCGCGATCCTGGACTGGGTGGGACGAAAGCTGAACGTCCCGCTGTACCGGCTGCTCGGGTTGGATGCGAGCAAAACCCCCGTCACGACCTTTTCCATCGGGATCGATACGCCGGAGGTGATCAAGCAGAAGGTCAGAGAGGCGAAGGACTTCCCGGTCCTGAAGATCAAGGTGGGTACCGAGGATGACGCCCGAATCATCGCCGCCGTCCGCGAGGCGACGGATAGGCCGCTGCGCGTGGACGCCAACGAGGGCTGGCACGACAAGGAGCAGGCCCTGGAGAAGATCCAGTGGCTCCAACGGATGGGCGTGGAGTTGATCGAGCAGCCGCTGCCGGCCGCCATGATCGAAGAAACCGCGTGGCTCAAGGAGCGGGTGGAGATCCCGGTCATCGCCGACGAGGCGGTCAAGCAGGCCGGTGACATTCCCAAGCTGGCAGGGGCCTACGATGGGATCAACATCAAGCTGATGAAGGCCGGCGGCCTGCAGGAAGCGGTCCGGATGATTCACATGGCCCGCGCCTTGGGGCTCAAGATCATGCTGGGCTGCATGATCGAAAGCTCGGTCGCCATCTCCGCCGCCGCCCAGATCAGCCCCATGGTGGATTACGCCGATCTGGACGGGAATCTCTTGATCTCGAACGATCCCTTCGTCGGCGTAGGCGTGAAAGAAGGCAAGTTGATCCTGAACGAACAACCTGGACTGGGGATCAGGGAACGGGCCGAAGGTTGACCGGATGCTTGGGAGTGGAAACCCGAAATGCGAAGCACCAAATCCGAAACAAATTCGAAGGCTCAAAATTCCAAATTCAAAACGGGTTTGGAGCCGGCGACAGCGGTTCAGTCATTGAAATCTTGGATTTTGGATTTGTTTCGGATTTCGAATTTGAGATCTCGGATTTGCGGCCGCAAGGCGGTCCTATGCTCTGAGAGGGTCGGTGCCAGGCTTGAGCTCGTACGGGTGGGGCTGGCCTTTTCTCATGCCGGGGGGCATGGCGATGCCGCCGCGGCCCTGGGTCTCTTTGAATTCGACGATGATCCGGACCGCCTCATCGGGATCGTCCTGAACCGTGAAGACATTGAAGTCCTCGGGCGAGATGTACCCGTTCTCTTTGAGCATCTTGTGCTTCATCCAGTCGATCAGGCCGTTCCAGTAGTCGCTGACCATCAGAATGACGGGAAAGTGGGCCTGGCGGAGGGTCTGAATCAGAACCGCGGCCTCGAAGAACTCGTCCATGGTGCCGAAGCCACCCGGAAACGCGATGAACCCGTTGGCGTACTTCAAGAACATCACCTTGCGGACGAAAAAATAGCGAAAGTGCAGAGAGAGGTTCTGATACGGATTGGGAACCTGCTCCTCGGGGATTTCGATATTCAGGCCGATACTGGTCCCGCCGGCGTCGGTGGCCCCTTTGTTGGCGGCGCCCATGATGCCGCCGCCGCCGCCGGTGATGACGGCGAATCCCGCCTGAGTCAGTTTGCGAGCGGTGGTTTCGGCCATCCGATAGTGGGGATGGCCGGGCGGAGTCCGCGCCGAGCCAAAAACGGATACCGCCGGACCGACGGAGGCCAGCTCCTCGAATCCTTCGGTGAACTCCGCCATAATTCGGAAGATCCGCCAGAGGTCCTTGACGGGATTTTCCAGGCCTTCCAGGGTGTGGTTGCGTTTGGATCGCATCATCTTGTCATTTATGATTTATGAAGGATGATTTATGATTTGTACACTCTCGCCGAGGCCGTGACGACCCATCCGGGATTCACGATTCGCCGCCATGAGACCGCGGCTGCTCCGCCGAATCATAAATCGTAAATCATAAATCATAATTCACCACAGGTCGGGCCGATTGGCCGCCGGACAGTACTCGGCGATGGGGCACTCGGGACAGTTCGGCTTTCGTGCCGTGCAGATCGTTCGACCGTGAAGGATCAGCAGGTGACTGAAGAGTGTCCAATCCCTTTTAGGGACTATATCGGCCAAATCGAACTCCAGCTTTACCGGATCGTCGGCATGTTCCGATAACTGGAGCCGGCGGGACAGACGCAGGACGTGCGTGTCGCAGGCGATGGCGGGAATGCCGAAGGCATTGCCGAGGACGACGTTCGCGGTCTTGCGGCCCACGCCGGGCAGGGTCGTGAGCTCCTCCAGCGTGCGCGGGACCTGCCCGCGGAAGTCCTCGACGACCTTGCGCGTTGCCCCTTGAATGCTGACGGCTTTGTTGTGGTAGAAGCCACACGTGCGGATGTCCTGTTCGATCTGCTTCAGATCGGCCTTGGCCCAATCGGCAGCGGATCTGTACTTCCGGAACAGCTCCGGCGTGACGATGTTGACACGGACGTCCGTGCACTGGGCCGAGAGGATCGTCGCGATCAGCAGCTCCAGCGGGCTGGTGAAGTGCAGCGCCGTGGTGGCGTTGGGGTAGGTCTTTTTCAAGATCGGGAGGATCTTCTTGACGCGCTCGGCCGCGGCGGCCTGGTCAAAACCCTTTGTCTTTTGGGGCTTCTCCTGGTGTGCCTTGGGTGTCCTGGGGGAGCTTCTCTTCCCTGCCATGAGTCTGGGCCTCCGGTAGCTGGTGGAGAATCTGAGTCAACTGGTCCTTATCGAAAATGCCGCGTAGCTTCTGGTGCGAGCCGTCGGGCAGCAGGACGATGTTCACTGGGACGTTACCGGCTTCGCCATAGATCGTTTTGAAATCCGCTGTTGCCGGATAGTCGATCAGCGTGGTATCGGCCTTGACCGCCAGCACGTCCTTCTCCCGGATGAGGTGAGCGACCTCCGGGTCCTGGTACACCCTTTTGTCCACGATTTTGCAGTTGGTGCACCAGTCCGCGGTAAAGTCCAGCAGGACCGGGCGGTTTTGTGCGACGGCTTGCTGAATGACTCTCGCATCGTATGGCCGCCAGTCGATCGCGGCCTGGGTCGACCGTCTCGGCATCGGCAGCAGCCAGAATCCTGTTCCCAGAGCGAGCACGACCGCCAGTGTGCGAATCGTTAGTCTCTTGGCGAGTGGCGTCGAAAGATCGACCCATTTACCCCACGTCCAGGCACAGAAACTGAAAACGATGCCGTACGTCAGGACATTCAGAAGCTTCTCTTTGGGCAGGGCGGCGAGCGTCAGCTTCACGGCGAGAAAGAACAGCAGGAAACCGGTGGATTTCTTGAAGAGCTCCATCCAGTACCCGGGCCGGGGGAGACGGTCGATCAGAGAGGGGATGGAGACGAGAATCACATAAGGCAGGGCCATGCCGACGCCCATAAGAATGATGGCCATGCTGCTCACGAGCAGAGGTTGGGTCTGCGCCCACACCAGGACGAAACCGAGCAGAGCCCCGCTGCATGGTGTGCTGAGGACCCCGGCGAAGAAGCCCATCCCCACGGTCCCCGCCATCCCCGATCCGACCCCTTGTCGATTCGTGATCGCGGATGGCAGTGACAGGGGCACGACGTCCAGCATCACCAGTCCGAAGAAGACAATGGCCAGAAACAGGGCGACGACCGCCGGCGGATACCGGAAGAGACCGTTCAGGTCGAGCACCGCTCCTGTCGTCAGATGAAGGATCGCCGAAACGAGGGCAAACATCATGAAGAAGCCCACGATGCCCGCCGCGAACGCCAATCCGGATGCGAGACGACGGCCGCCGGCCCGCTGGGAGTGGTTGACCAGCCTCAGCAAGACCAGCGGCAGGACCGGCAGCACGCAGGGCATGATATTGATGGAGACCCCGGCGGCGAGCGCCAGGAGTAGGTAGATGGGCGTGCCATAAGGGAGAGTCGCCGACGTGACGGCCTGCGTCTGCGACGGCGCAATCTGCGGCCAAGAGCCCGCCTGGCTGAGATCCAGGACCGTGGTCAGGGTCTTGTCGAAAGGAGGAAGGCATAACTGGCTGGTGCACGCGATTCCTCTGATTCGCACGGCGACATCAGCCTTGGTCGGGGTGACCGCCGGCTCTCGAATCGGAATGAAGACGCGAAAGTTGCCAACGTAGACCTCGACCGCCTTCCCGGTCATGTCCGTAAAGCTCTGCCAGGCAGGAAATACGGCCTTGTCGAAGCTCGCACCTTGGGCCGTGGCCTCGACCTGCAATTGCAGGCCGGGCGAAGGCGCTGTCTCGGACCGGGCGTAATAGTGCAAGTCCCGGGTGCCTTCGAAGAGGAGGGCCAGACCCGGATGATCGTTCATCCGGGCGGGTTCCAGACGTGCGTGCGAGTGTTCCTTCTCGTAGCGCAGAATCTGCTCCGCCCCGGTCGCAGACGAGGCGGGGGAGGTCGCAGACGGACTGTATGAGTTCCGTCCGACGGCCATTGCGCGGGGTGCCACGCCCAAGCGCAACTCGAGCGTGCCGGCCAGGAAGTATTCCCTGCCCTGAGGAGACACGCTCAAACGAGTCTGGGCGTGCCACCCAACGGGGATGGTGCCGCCTTGGGTCAGACCGGGCCAGACGTACAAAGCCAGACCGATCGCGCCTGCCAGAATGGATCTCATCGACTTCATCACGGATTACCGGCCCCCCGAAAGACGAGCCTATCCTGTCACTGGCTGGGCTCGCACTTGGACTTGCCCATCGTCGGACGCCGTGGTCGGCGGAGCTTTGGCCTGCTCCGCCGCAAGCAGATCGCCGACCGTCGGCTTGTCCAAATGGCCGCCCGCCAGGATGATCTTGACGTCCTCGGCATCCAGCGTCTCGTATTTGAGCAAAGCCTGGGCCACGCGCTCGAGCTTGTCCCGATTGCCCTCGATCACTTGCTTGGCCGCTTTGTAGGCCTCGTCCATGATCCGCTTGATCTCGGCGTCGATCGCCTCGGCCGTCTTCTCCGAATACTCGCGTTCACCCGGCATGAGGTAGATGGCTTCTTTCACGCCTTGGTCGGGCCCATAACTGATCGGGCCGAGCTGATCACTCATACCCCATGTTAGAACCATCTGCCGGGCGATCTTGGTCGCCTGCTCGATATCGGACTGCGCGCCGCTGGAGATATCCTCGCAGAACAACTCCTCGGCGATGCGGCCGCTGAAACAGACCTGGAGCAGGGCGTTGCAGTAGCGCCGCGTGAACATCGTGCGGTCTTTCTCCGGTAGGGCGAACGTGGCGCCGCCCATCGGGCCGCGGGGGATGATGCTGACCTTGTGCAGTGGATCGGCGTCCTTGAGAAGGCACTGGACCAGCGTGTGCCCGGCCTCGTGGTAGGCGGTGATCTCGCGCTCTTTCTGGTCGATCATGCGGCTGCGTTTGGCGCGTCCCCACCGGACCTTGTCCCGGGCCTCTTCCAGATCGCTTAGCTCGATGCTCTCCTTGTTGGCCATGGTCGCGGCCAGGGCGGCCTCGTTGATGATCGCCGCCAGATCGGCGCCGCTGAACATCGGCGTGCCCCGGGCCAGGCGTTCGAGGGTCGCGTTCGGACTGAGCTTGACCCGCCGGGCGTGGACCCGCAGGATCTCCATCCGGCCCTTGAGGTCCGGCAGTGGCACGACCACCTGCCGGTCGAAGCGGCCGGGCCGGGTCAGGGCGTGGTCCAGGATGTCG